>NZ_JBSXMU010000039.1:0-32182 GCF_054073225.1 Teichococcus aerofrigidensis | reverse complement strand
ACCGGCGCCTGGCCTTCGCCGCCGCCGCCAGCGATGCCGGGCGCGCGCTGGACCGGCTGCGCGACGTGGCCTTCGTGCTGGACGAGCTGCCCCGCCGGGCGGAGCTGGCCGGGCGGCTGGACCCGGCGCGCATCGCCATCGCCGGGCACTCCTACGGCGCCTGGCTGGTGCAGCACATGCTGGGCCAGCGTCTGCCCGGCGGCGATCGCGGCCTGGCGCTGCCCGACCCTCGGCTCGGCGCCGGCATCGCCCTCTCGCCCATGCCGGCCGAGGGCCTGCCGCAGCGCCTGGCCTTCGCCCGCGTCACCGCGCCGATCCTGCACGTCACCGGCACCGAGGATCGCGGCTGGATCGGCGGCACCCTGCCCGGGGACCGCCGCCAGCCCTTCGACGCCATCGCCGCGCCGGGGGCGCTGGCGATCCTGGAGGGCGCCGCGCATGGCAGCTTCGCCGGTGAGCCGGGGGCGGGCGGCCGTTGGGAGGAGGCCGGCTTCCACCCGCGCGTGGCCGGCCTTGCCCTGGCCTTCCTGCGCGGCCTATGGCTGGGCGATGCGGCGGCGCGGCGGGCGCTGCGGGCGGGAATGCCCGGCCTGCTGGAAGCGGGCGACCGGCTGGAGAGCAAGGGCCTGGGATGAATGCCGGACTACGCGCTGGAACGGGCGGCGGGGGGCCGCGTGGCGGGGGTGGACGAGGCCGGGCGCGGCCCGCTCGCCGGCCCGGTCATGGCGGCGGCGGTGATGTTCCGCGCCGAGCCGCCGGCCTGGCTGGCCACCCTGCTGGACGACAGCAAGAAGCTCGACGCGGCGCGGCGGGAGGCGGCGCATGACGCCCTGCTGGCGGCCCGCGCCGGGGGCCTGCTGGATTGCGCCGTGGCCGCCGCCAGCACGGCCGAGATCGGCCGGCTGAACATCCTGCGCGCCACGCAGCTCGCCATGTGCCGGGCCATCGCGCGCCTGCCCCTGGCCCCCGACACCGCCCTGGTGGACGGCAACGCGGCGCCGCCGCTGCCCTGCCCGGTGCGCTGCGTGGTGAAGGGGGACGGGCTCAGCCTTTCCATCGCCGCCGCCTCGATCCTGGCCAAGGTGACACGGGACCGCGCCATGGCGCGACTGGACGGGCGCTGGCCGGGCTATGGCTTCGCCCGCCACGCCGGCTATCCCACCGCGGCGCACCGCGCGGCCCTGGCCAGGCTCGGACCCTGCCCGCATCACCGCCGCGGCTTCGCGCCGGTGGATCAGCTCCTGCTGTTCCGCGAGGCGGTCGCCTGAGGCGCGCCGGAGCGCCGCCTCGGCCCTTCCTTGACGGCACGACTCCGCCCAACGCATTGTCCCGCTTCGAGTCGCTGAGGACGGCAGGGGGTTTCGTGGGCGTGGGGACGGGGCTGGATCTGCCGGTGGACTGCATTCTGGAAGGGGATTGCATCGAGATGCTGCGGGCACTGCCCCCGGCCTCGGTGCATGCCATCTTCGCCGATCCGCCCTACAACCTGCAGCTCCGGGGCCAGCTTCGCCGTCCCGACGAGAGCGTGGTCGACGGCGTGGACGACGACTGGGACCGGTTCTCCGACCTCGCGGCCTACGACGCCTTCACCCGCGCCTGGCTGTCCGAGGCGCGGCGGGTGCTGCGCAAGGACGGCACCATCTGGGTCATCGGCTCCTATCACAACGTCTACCGCCTCGGCGCCGCGCTGCAGGATCTCGACTTCTGGATCCTGAACGACGTGATCTGGCGCAAAGCCAACCCGATGCCGAACTTCCGCGGCCGCCGCTTCACCAACGCGCACGAGACCATGATCTGGGCGGCGCGCGGGCAGGAGAGCCGCTACAAGTTCAATTACACCGCCATGAAGTCGCTGAACGACGACGTGCAGATGCGCTCGGACTGGTTCATCCCGCTCTGCACCGGCGCCGAGCGGCTGCGCGACGCGGAAGGGAAGAAGGTGCATCCGACGCAGAAGCCGGAGGCGCTGCTGCACCGGGTGATCCTCTCCTGCACCGCGCCGGGCGATGTGGTGCTCGACCCCTTCCTCGGCTCCGGCACCACCGCCGCCGTGGCGCGCCGCCTGGGCCGGCGCTGGATCGGCATCGAGCGCGATCCGGGCTATGCCGCCGCCGCGCGCGCGCGCATCGCCGCCATCGCGCCGCTGTCGGAAAGCGCCATGCTGGTCACGCCGACGAAGCGCGAGCAGCCGCGCGTGCCCTTCGGCACGCTGGTCGAGCGCGGGCTGGTGGCGGCCGGCGCGAAGCTCACCGACCGGCACCGCCGCTTCGTCGCCGAGGTGGCGGCGGATGGCTCGCTGCGATGCGGCAAGGCGCAGGGCTCGATCCATCAGGTCGGCGCGGCGGTGCAGGAGGCGCCCTCCTGCAACGGCTGGCTGTTCTGGCATGTCGAGCGGCGCGACGGCACGCTGCGCCTGCTGGACGAGCTGCGCGCCGAGGTCGCCGCCAGCCTGACGGCGTGACGGCCGGGGCCGCGCCCGGCCGCCTCAGCCCAGGCGCGCCTGCAGCGCCGCGCGCAGCTCGGTCGACGAATAGGGCTTGCTGATCACCGCCACGCCGCGCAGCCGGTCGGGGAAGGCATCCGCCTCGCCATAGCCGGTGGCGAAGAGGAAGGGGATGCCGCGCGCCAGCAGGGCGTCGGCCACCGGGAAGCTGCTCTCGCGCCCCAGGTTGACGTCGAGCAGGGCGAAGGCGGGCGGCGCCTGTTCCAGCAGGCGCAGCGCCGTCTGCACGCCGGCCGCCACATCCACCTCGGCCGCGCCCAGGCGCCGGAGCTGGTCCTCGGCATCCATGGCGATCAGCAGATTGTCCTCGACCAGCAGCACCCGGCCGGAGAGCGTGAATTCCGCCGCCGGCTCGCGCGCCGGGCGCGCCGGCGCGGCGGGCGGCGACGCCCCCTCGGCGCGCTGCACGCAATCGGCCGGCAGCAGGAAGCGGGCCTCGATCCCCTCCAGCCGGTAGCGCAGATCCGCCTCGCCGCCGAGGTCGTGCGGCACGGCGCGCTCCAGGATGGTGGTGCCGAAGCCCTGGCGGCGTGGCGGGCGCACCGGCGGCCCGCCGCGCTCGCGCCAGAGCAGTTCGAGCCCGCCGCAGGGCGTGAAATCCCAGCACACGTCCACCTCGCCATGGCGGTCGCAGAGCGCGCCGTACTTGGCGGCATTGGTGACCAGCTCGTGCATGACCAGCGCCAGGGTCGTATAGGCCGCCGGCTGCAGCAGCACGCCGGGGCCGCGCAGGTGCAGCCGCTCCGACTTCTCCTGCAGATAGGCCTCGGCCTCGGCCTGGATCAGCTCGGCGAGCGGCGCGGGCTGCCAACGGTCGGTGGTGATCTGGTCATGCGCGCGGGCCAGCGCCTGGATGCGGCCGCCGACCATGGCGGCGAACTCGTCCACCGTGCTGGCGTAGCTGCGGCTCTGCCCGACCAGGCCGCGGATCAGGCCGAGGATGTTGCGCACCCGGTGGTTCAGCTCGGCGATCAGGATCTCCTGCCGCTCCTGCGCCACCTTGCGCTCGCGCTCGGCGAGATCGGTCAGCTGCAGCACCACCTCGAGCAGCGTCACCCGCAGCCGCTCGGCCATGGTGAGGTCGCTCTCGCTCCAGGGCTGGCTGTGCCCCTCCACCGATTCGCGCCAGGCGGCGAAGCTCTTGCGCGGCGAGAGGCGCGGACCGTTCGGGCCGTAGCTCATCGTCTTGGCCGGCTCGCCGGCCCAGGTCACCGACTGGGTGACACCGCGCCGGAAGAACATGAGGTAGTCGCGCGGGGCGCGGGAGAGGGGGATGGCGAGCAGGCCGGAGGCGCGATGGGCATAGTCGCGCGCCGGCGGGTGCAGCTCGCCCAGCTGATGGGTGGACCAGACGCTGCCGGAGGCCGAGCGGTGCAGGAAGCGCGCGATGCCGACCAACTCCTCCGCCGTCGGCGTGTGACCGCGCAACGCCGTGCCGTCGGCGCTCCAGAGGCCGATGCCGTCGCAGGGGATGACCTCGGAGAGCGGCTCGAGGAACTCGGCGAGCGACCGGCTGCCGGGACGCATGGCGCCGAGCGCGGCCATCAGCCGCTGGTGCATCGCATTGGCCTGGGCGTCGCGCGCCTGGTCCTGCTCGCGCTCGCAGCTCTCCAGCATCAGCGAGAAGATCTGGCCAAACAGCTCGGCGGCGGTGCGCCGCTCGAAAGGCACGCGCAGCGGCTCGTTGTGGTGGCAGGCGATCAGTCCCCAGAGCCGGCCCTTGCGCAGCACCGAGACCGACATCGAGGCGCGCACCCCCATGTTGCGGAGATACTCGACATGGATCGGCGAGACGCTGCGCAGCAGGCTGAGCGAGAGGTCCAGCGGCGCGCCCCGGCTGTCGAGCAGGGGCAGCACCGGCACCGAGGGCGCCTCGGTGTCGCCGATCAGCCGCAGCCAGTTGCGCTCATAGAGGCGGCGCGCCTGGCGCGGGATGTCACTGGCCGGGAAATGCAGGCCCATGAAGGAGGAGAGGAAGCTTGCCGCCGATTCCGCGATCACCTCGCCGGCGCCGTCATGGTCGAAACGGTAGAGCATGACGCGGTGGAAGCCGGTCAGGCCGCGGATCTGCCGCACCGCCTCGCGGCAGAGCGCCTCGAAGCTGTCGGCGTGGTGCAGCCGGGCGATCATGCCGCGCACCGTGGTGCCGGCCTCCAGCGCATCCTGCAGGTCGGACGGCTCGCCCTCGACGACGATCAGCGGCCCGCTCTGATGCACGGCGAGGTCGTAGGGCGGCCCGCCCTCGCGCAGCGGCACGCCGAACAGGCGCTCCACGGCGTCCACCCCGCGCAGCAGATGCAGCCGGCCGCCGATCTGGTGCAGGGCCTCGCGCGTCAGCAGCCCGGCCAGGGATTCGCCGCGCGCGGCCTCGGGGTCGAGGCCGAGATGCGCGGCGAGGTTGGCCGAGGCGCGCTGGATGAGCCAGTCGGCGCTGGTGGCGACGAGGAAGCCGGTGGGCTGGATGCCACCCAGGAGATGAATCGGCTCGCGATCGCAGTTGGTCAGATCGACGGCGCCGGTCAGGTCAGGCATTCAGCAAGGCTTCCTCGGTGTCCTCGCCCTGCAGGGCGGCCAGGAACTGGTTGAAGGCGGCACAGGCGCCGGCCAGCGCCTCGGGCCAGGCATCAGGCTCCGGCAGGGCCTGCTCCAGCATGGCGATGAAGGCTGGCCAACCGCCCGCGGCGGGAGCATGCGACAGATAGGCGGTGGCCACCCGCCCCGCTGCATCCCGGATAACGCCGCGCAGGAGCATTGCGTTGCCCAGGCGGGAGCCCTCCAGGACATAGGCGGCGCCGAGCGCCGCCGGCAGGCTGGCGAGGGCGCCGGCGGGAAGCGGCAGGGGCGGCGGCATCGGCTCGGCCAGCGCCGCCATGTCGCCGGCCAGGGCCGCGGTGCGCCGGCGCGCGGACCAGTCCGGCACCGCCCGCTCCAGGCCCTGCCTGTCGCAGGCGGCCTCCAGCGCCGGCAGGGCGCGGGCATGAGCGCGCAGGAAGGCGCGATAGCCCGGCGCCGTCGCCAGCGCATAGCGGCCGCCCAGGGCATCGGCCCGGTCGTGCAGGGCCTGGGTGCCCTGGCGGAGGAACCAGCGGAGCCCGTCATGCCGGGGCCGGGAAGGGCGTGTCATCATGTCTCCTTTTGGGCCTGCGCGGCGGGTGGCACCACCCCGGCGCGGATGGCGGAAGGGCGGGGAAGCGGTCCGTGCCGGTCAGGCATCTGGTCACCCGCGGGGGTCGGGAGGAGGGGCACGGGCGGCGGCGAAAGCGATCACCCGACCCTTGCGACCCGCAGCTCCCTCCCGTCAAATGGCCGGGAAGGCTGGCCCGCACGAGGCCGGCACATGGAGGAACGGAATGACCAAGCTATCCCGTCGCGCGACCCTGGCGCTGTTCGGCGCCCCGGCCCTGGCTGTGCCGGGAGCGTCCCTTCTGGCCCGCCCGGCCCTGGCCCAGGCCAGCTTCCCCAGCCGGCCGGTCCGCATGCTGGTGCCATGGTCGCCGGGCGGCACGACGGACGTGCAGATGCGCGCCTTCTGCGATGCCGCCTCCCGCCATCTCGGCCAGCCCGTGATCGTGGAGAACCGCGCGGGCGCGGGCGGCATCCTCGGCCCGCAGGCGCTGCTGAACGAGAGGCCGGACGGCTACACCCTCAGCCAGATGCCGATCAGCGTCTTCCGCTACCCGCACATGGCGCCCAAGCCGCCCTTCGATGTCCTGCGCGACTTCACCTGGGTCAGCCACCTGACCGGCTATACCTTCGGCGTGGTGGTGCGGGCCGACGCGCCCTGGAAGACCTTCGCGGAATTCCTCGACCATGCCAAGAAGAACCCCGGCAAGGTGACCTACGGCTCGCCCGGCGTCGGAACCTCGCTGCACCTGACGATGGAGCGGATCGCGGGGGAGCGCGGCATCGACTGGGTGCACGTGCCCTTCCGCGGCGTGGCCGACAACCTTACCGCCCTCCTCGGCGGGCAGACCGACGCCCTGGCCGACAGCTCGGGCTGGGCCGAGATGGTGCTGGAGGGACGCCTGCGCCTGCTCACCGTCTGGACGCCGGAGCGGGTGAAGCGCTTCCCCGACGTGCCGACGCTGCGCGAAGGGGGCATCGACATCGTCTCCACCTCGCCCTATGGCGTGGCCGGCCCGCGCGGCATGGAGCCGGCGGTGGTGAAGGTTCTGGACGAGGCCTTCCGCAAGGCGGTCAACGACCCGCAGCATGTCTCCATCCTGGAGCGCTACGACATGCCGGTGATCTACATGGGGCCGGAGGATTACGCCGCCTTCGCCGCGAAGACCGACGCGGAGGAGAAGGCGATGATCCAGCGCCTCGGCCTCAAGCTCTGAGGCCGGAAACGCCGGGGCGTCTCGCGCCCGCCCGCCGGTTTTGATGGCATGGCGGGCGGCTCCACGCCCATGCTCGCCCGCCCCTGGGAAAACAGGCCCGCCGCGCGCGATTCCGCGCCGGGCGGCTGTCCCGCTCCCGGGGATGGGGAGACATCACAATGGCATTCATCATGGGTCCCGCCGCCGGCGGCGCCACCCTCGCCGGCACCGGAGCGAATGACGTTCTTGTCGCGCGGGGCGGCGGGAACCTCATCATCGGCGGCGGTGGCGAGGATGACGTCATCACCAGCTGGCGCGGCATGGACACGGTGCGGCTCGGCGAGCCGGGCGATGGCGATTCGGGGCGTGACACCGTGCTGCTGGCGGGGAAGGGCAACGGCGTCATCGCCGGCGATGCCGGGCTGGACCTGCTCTCCTGGGGCGGCGGCAACACCGTCAGCCTGGGCAACGGCGACAACCGGCTGGAGTTCTGGGGCCGCCACAACAGCGTCAGCACCGGCTTCGGCGACAACGACATCCTGTTCCATTGCGGCGGCAACAGCGTCCTGCTCGACGGCGGGCTCTACCCCGGCAGCGCCGGCGAGACCTGGGTCCGCTTCGCCGGCACCGGCAACAGCTTCAGCCTGGCGGAATCCGCCTTCGCGCCGCCGCCGACCGTGAATCTTCGTATCGAGGGCGGAGCGGGGCAGGGCAGCTTCGACCTGGGCGGCCTCGGCACCGCCTCGCTCGACACCGGAGGCACCGGCAACCGGATCTTCCTGGGCCTTGGCGACTATGCCATCCAGCCGGGGGCGGGCGATAGCCTGGTGAGTTTTCCGCCCAGCGGGCGCGGCGCCGCCGCCGGGGAGGTCTCCATCACCCTGGAGGGGTATGGCGACCGCATCAGCGGCGCCGCCGGACATCTCGAGGTGCAGGGCGGCACGGGCGGCACGCGCGTCGAGCTGCTGGGCTTCACGGCCAATGACGTGGATCTGCGGCTGGGCGGCGAGGGCAACAGCGTCACCAGCCAGACCCTGGTGGAAGGGCACATCGCCTCGGCGGGTGGCCGGGCGCAGTACGATATCTTCGGCGTGGCCGCGGAGATCGTCCTGGCCGGAGCGGACAACCGGCTGCAGCTCGACACGCTGATCGGCGGACGGATCGTCGATGGCGGCGAGGCCACGCGAATCGACATCTCCTACAGCAACACCCTCTACGACTTCTCCGGCAGCATCCTGGATTTCGGCGCCAGCCGGGGCGGCGTGGTGGCGCTCGACGACGGCACCACCGGCTATGCCAGCGTCGCCGCGGTGCTGGCCGCGCTGGAGAGCGACGGTGCCGGCGGCAGCCTGCTGGCGATCGGCGGCGGCGCGCTGCATTTCGAGGGGCTCGCGCCCGCCGCGCTGGCGGCCGCCAACTTCGCCATCATCTGAGCCGGCCGGACCCGGAGGGAGGCGCCCTCCAGGCGCCGCCTTCCCGGCCGGCCGGACCAAGGGGTCAGGCGGCGCGCGACAGCGCCTTCCAGACCACCTCCGGCGTCGCCGGCATGTCGAGCCGGGTGACGCCATCCTCGCGCAGCGCGTCGATCAGGGCGTTCATCACCGCCGGCGGCGAGCCGACCGCCCCGGCCTCGCCGGCACCCTTCACACCCAGCGGATTGGTCTCGCAGGGGATCTCGACCAGCTCGACCTCGATGTCCGGCAGGTCGATGGCGCGCGGCAGGGCATAATCGTTCAGGCTGGCCGAGAGCAGCTGGCCGCTCTCGGGATCGTAGGCGGTGCGCTCCATCACCGCCTGGCCGATGCCCTGCGCCACGCCGCCATGCACCTGGCCGCGGACGATCATCGGGTTCAGCGCGAAGCCGACATCATCCACCACGATGTAGCGGGCGATCTCGGTATGCCCGGTCTCGGGGTCCACCTCCACCTCGGCGATGTGGCAGCCATTCGGGAAGGTGTGCGCCGGGATGGCGGCGATCTCGGCGGCATCCAGCAGCGTCACCGTCTCGCCCTTCGCCGCGCGGGCGCGCTGCGTCGCGGCCAGCTCCAGGATGCCGATGGCGCGGTCGGTGCCGGCGATGGTGAACCGGCCCTGCGCGAACTCGATATCGGCCGGCGCGGCCTCCAGCGCCTCGCCCGCCGCCTGCTTGCCCTTCTCGATCACGCTGGTGGCGGCGGCCAGCAGGGCGGTGCCCTCGGAATAGAGGCTGCGCGCGCCGCCCGTGCCGCCGCCGGTCGGGATGGCGTCGGAATCCCCCTGCACCACGCGGATCCTCTCGACCGGGATGCCGAGCTCATGCGCGGTGATCATGGCATAGGCGGTCTCGTGGCCCTGGCCGGTGGATTGCGTGCCGACCAGCACCTCGACGAAGCCGTCCTCGGCGAAGCGCATCTCGGCCCGCTCGGAGGCATCGCCGCCCGTGGCCTCCAGGTAATAGGCCATGCCGATGCCGCGCCGCTTGCCGCGCCGCGCCGCCTCGGCCCGCCGCTCGGCGAAGCCGGCCCAGCCGGACTTCTCCAGCGCCACGTCGAGCACCTTGTTGAAATCGCCCGAATCGTAGGTCTGCCCGACCGGGGTCTTGTGCGGCATGGCCGAGGGCGGGACCATGTTGCGGCGGCGCAGCTCGACGCGGTCGATGCCGACCTCGGCCGCGGCGGCGTCGATCAGCCGCTCCACCAGGTAGTTGCTCTCCGGCCGCCCGGCGCCACGATAGGCATCGACCGGCACGGTGTTGGTCAGCACGCCGAGGACGTTGGCGTAGATCGCCTGGAAGCCATAGACGCTGGCCAGCACCTTGGTGCCCGCGCCGCAGGGGATGAAGGGCGCGAAGGTCGAGAGATAGCCGCCCATGTCGGCGTAGTTCCTGGTCCGCAGCGCCAGGAACCTGCCGTCCTCATCCAGCGCCAGCTCGCCCTCCGTCAGGTTGGCGCGCCCCTGGGTGTCGGACTGGAAGGCCTCCATCCGCTCCGAGGCCCATTTCACCGGCCGGCCCAGCCGGCGCGCCGCCCAGCAGCACAGCGCGTATTCGGCATACATGTAGAGCTTCATGCCGAAGCCGCCGCCGACATCGGGGGTGACGACGCGGAAGTTCTCCTTCGGCAGGTGGAAGACGGCATCGGCCAGGATGTTCTTCACCAGCCAGGAGCCCTGGGTGCCGGCATACAGCGTGAACCTGCCGCTGGCCGCGTCATACTCGGCGAGCGCGGCGCGGCCCTCCATGCTGTTCACGACGATGCGGTTGTTCACCACCGTCAGCCTGGTGACATGCGCGGCGCGGGCGAAGAGCGCCTCGGTCGCCGCCTCGTCGCCGGCCGACCAGTCGAAGCAGATATTGCCAGGCGCGCTGTCCCAGACCTGCGGCTGGCCGGGCTGGAAGGCCGTCGCCAGATCCACCGCGGCCGGCAGCACCTCGTAATCGACCATCACCGCCTCGGCCGCGTCACGCGCCGCCTGGGGCGTCTCGGCGACGATGAAGGCGACGCCATCGCCGACATGGCGCACCACGTCGATGGCCAGGCCGTAGCGCGGCGTCTCGGCGCGCGGGCTGCCGTCGCGGTTCTTCAGCGGGATCAGGCAGGGGATCTCGCCGAGGCCGTCGGCCTTCCAGTCCGCGCCCGTCAGCACCGCCTTCACGCCGGGCAGGGCGGTGGCGGCGGCGGTGTCGATGGAGAGGATGCGCGCATGCGCGTGCGGGCTGCGCAGCACCAGGGCGTGCAGCTGCCCCGCCGCGCCGATATCGTCCGTGTAGCGCCCCTGCCCCTTGAGCAGCCGGGGATCCTCGATCCGCCGCATGGGCTGGCTGAAGCCGAACTTGGCCATGTCGTGATCCGCTTTCCTGATCGTCCCGGGGATATCATTGGCCCCGAGGAGGTGATTGGGAAGGGGCTTCCGGCGCGGCCGGGAGCGGGGCAGGGTGCCTCGATGGCTGATCTCGTCCCCCTGCTGCTGCGGCTGCACGATTCGCACGCCTATCCGGGCTGCCGCGCCAGTGCCGGGACGCTGCCGCCGCCGCCCTTCGCCGCGCGGCCCTGCCTGATCGAGTTCTCCGACGGCGCCGGCGCCTCCGGCGTGTTGTCCATGCCGGGGGCGGAGGAGATGCACCTCGCCATCGCCGCCTATCGCACCATGCGGGGGCACCGCATCGCCGCCAAGTCCTGGCTGCTGCGATCCGCGCAGAACCCGCCCGGGGAAGGCTGGAAGGTGGCGCGCCGGATGAGTTGAACCGCCGGGGGCGGTCCGAAGCGCGGCCTTTCGGCTCCGGCCGATCCAGCCTAGCCTCTCGCCACGCCTCGTCCCGTGGCGCGAAACTCCGGAGAAGCCCGCATGAGCCTGACGCGTCGTCACCTGATCGCCGGCCTTGGCGCCACGCCGCTCCTGATGAGTGCCACGGAGGCCCTGGCGCAGGGAATCCAGCCGAAGCGCGGCGGCATGCTGAACGTCATCCTGAACCCGGAGCCGCCGGTCCTGCAGATCGGCGTCAACAACCAGACGCCGACGCTGATCAGCGGCACCAAGATCACCCAGGGCCTACTGAAGTTCACCCCCGGCCTCGAGCCCATGCCGGAACTGGCGAAGAGCTGGAGCGTCAGCCCGGACGGGCTCGAATACGTCTTCCGGCTGCAGGAGAACGTGACGTGGCATGACGGCCGGCCCTTCACGGCGGAGGACGTCATCTTCTCCGTGATGCAGTTCAACCGCGAGATCGCGCCCCGCCTGCGCGGCGTGCTCTCCGGCATCGCCGAGGCCACGGCGCCCGATCCGCTGACCGTGCGCTTCGTGCTGAAGCAGCCCTTCCAGCCCTTCCTGCTGTGCTTCGACGCCACCGCCCTGCCGATCGTGGCGAAGCACATCTATGGCGGCACCGATTTCCGCACCAATCCGGCCAATGCCAGGCCGATCGGCACCGGGCCGTTCCGCTTCGTCGAATGGCAGCGCGGCAACTTCATCCGCATGGAGCGCTTCGAGGGGTACTGGAAGCCGGGCCAGCCCTACCTCGACGGCATTCTCTGGCGCGTCATCCCCGACGGGCAGAGCCGCCGGCTGGCGATCGAGGGCGGCCAGGTGCAGATGAGCACCGCCACCGACATCGAGCCCTTCGACATCCCCGCGCTGCGGCAGGCGCCGAATCTCCAGGTCACGACCAAGGGCTGGGAGTACTTCTCGCCGCTCTTCTGGTTCGAGTTGAACCTGCGCGTGAAGCCCTTCGACGACCGGCGGGTGCGGCAGGCGATGAGCATGGCGCTGGACCGCAACTTCATCGTCAACCGGCTGTGGTTCGGCCTCGGCAAGCCGGCCACCGGCCCGGTGGCCTCGACCACGCGCTTCCACGAGCCGGAGGCGAAGGTGGCGCCCTTCGACGTGGCGAAGGCCCGCGCGCTGCTGGACGAGGCCGGGTTGCGTCCGAACGCGCAGGGCATCCGGGCCGCCTTCCGCTACGTCGTGCCGCCCTATGGCGAGATCTGGACCCGCATGGGCGAGTATTTCCGCCAGGCCATGCGGCAGATCGGCATGGAGGTGACGCTGGAATCGACCGATGCCGGCACCTGGGCCTCGCGCATCGCCAACTGGGACTACGAGGCGACCTCCAACGTGCTCTACCAGTTCGGCGACCCGACGCTTGGCGTGGAGCGCTCCTACGTGTCGTCCAACATCCAGAAGATCCTGTTCACCAACACCGCCGGCTATTCCAACCCGCGGGTGGACGAGCTTTTCGCACGCGGCCGCAGCGCCGCCAGCGAGGCGGAGCGGCGCGCCGCCTTCTCCGAGGTGCAGAAGATCCTGGTCGAGGACATGCCGCTGCTCTGGGTGGTCGAGGTCAATTACCCGACCGTGATGGACAGGCGCCTGCACAACGCGGTGCAGCTCGGCACCGGCAACCATGCCAGCTTCGACGACGTGTTCCTGGCCTGATCAGCCGGGCCGCGTCACCGTCGCGCGGGTCCAGAAGGTGAGCGCCACCATGCCGGCGGCGGCGGTGAGGAAGGCGGCGGAATAGCCGCCGCGCGCCAGGATGGCGCCGAAGCCGATCGAGCCCAGTCCCTGGCCGAGGAACAGCGCCATGGCGAAGCCGGAGACGGCGGTGGCGCGGGCCTCGGGCAGGGCCTCGGTGCTGCGCGCCTGCAGCACGCCGTGGAACATGAAGAAGAACAGGCCCATCGCCGCCTGCAGCAGCGCCACCGCCCCCCAGCTCGGCGCCAGGGCGAGCAGGGCCAGGGCCGCGGCCAGCATCAGCCCGCCGGTGAGCAGCAGCCGCGCCTCGCCCAGGCGGCGCACCAGCCGCGCCGCCATGCGGGTATAGGCCAGGGCGCCGAAGCCGAAGCCGGCGGCGACCAGCCCGGCATGCCAGGGCTCCAGGTGGAAGTCCTGGATCAGGTAGGAACCGATGAAGGGCAGGGCGCCGCCGAAGAGCAGCAGTCCGTCCAGGAAGGCGGCGAGCAGCAGCAGGCGGGCCGCCGGGCGCCGCAGCAGCGCCGCGTAGCTGCCGAAGCCGAAGCCCGCCGGGGGGGCGCCGGGCGCGCGGCGCCAGAGGCCCGGCCCGAGCGCCAGCAGGATGCCGAGCGCGACCGAGAGCGCCACCCCGCCCACCGTGACGAAGACGGCGCGCCAGCCGAAGCCATGGGCGATGGTGCCGGAGACCGGCCCGGTCAGGAGCTGCGCCATGACCATGCCGGTGAGGAAGCGGCCGAGCGTCGCCTGCCGTTCCTCATAGGGCACGTTGTCGCCGATCCAGGCCATGGCCAGCGGGATGATGGCGCCGCCCATGGCCCCGGTCAGCGCCCGCAGCGCCAGCAGCTGCCCGAGCGAGCCGGCCAGGGCGCAGGCCGCCATGGCCAGCCCGTAGAGCAGCAGGCCCAGGGTCAGCACGCGCAGCTTGCCGAAGCGGTCGCCGAGCGGCCCGAGCAGGATCTGGCAGAGGCCGTAGGGCAGGGCGAAGGCGGTGATCAGCACCGCGATCTCGGCCACCGTCACGCCGAGATCGCGGGCGACCATGGGCAGCACGGGGTCCAGCATCCGCATGCCGGCGCCGGTCGCGAAGCCGGCGGCGGCCAGCAGCGGCAGGATGGTGAGGGGAGGCCGGGCAGGGGCTCCACCGGGTCGCGGAGCGCCGCCCCCGGCCGCGGCGCTCACGCCGCGTCGGCCTTCGGCGCCTGGGCGCGGCGGGCGGGGCGGGCCCGCTCGCTCTCGGTCTTCAGCTGGCCGCAGGCGGCCAGGATGTCGCGCCCGCGCGGGGTGCGGATCGGCGAGGAATAGCCCGCCTCCATGACGATCCGGCCGAAGCGGTGGATGGCGTTGTTCGACGAGGTCTCGTAGGGGCTGCCGGGCCAGGGGTTGAAGGGGATCAGGTTCACCTTGGCCGGGATGCCCTTCAGCAGCCGCACCAGCTCGCGCGCGTCGGCCTCCGAATCGTTCACGCCCTTCAGCATGACGTATTCGAAGGTGATGCGCCGGGCGTTGGAGGCGCCGGGATAGCGGCGGCAGGCCGCCATCAACTCCTCGATCGGGTATTTGCGGTTCAGCGGCACGATCTCGTCGCGGATGTCGTTGCGCACCGCGTGCAGCGAGACGGCCAGGCCGATGCCGAGCTCCTCGCCGCAGCGGTCCATCATCGGCACCACGCCGGAGGTGGAGAGGGTGATGCGCCGGCGCGACAGGGCGATGCCCTCGCCGTCCATGATGATCTTCATCGCCTTGGCGACGTTCTCGTAGTTATAGAGCGGCTCGCCCATGCCCATGATAACGATGGTGGAGAGCAGCCGCGGCGTGCCGTCGGTCGGGCTTGGCCACTCGCCATAGGAATCGCGCGCCGCCATGAACTGCCCGACGATCTCGGCGGCGCCGAGATTGCGCACCAGCTTCTGCGTGCCGGTGTGGCAGAAGCGGCAGGACAGGGTGCAGCCCACCTGGGTCGAGACGCAGACGGCGCCGCGGTCCTCCTGCAGGCCGGGGATATAGACCGTCTCGACCTTCTGGTCGTCGCGGAACCGGAAGAGGAACTTGCGGGTGCCGTCCTCGCTGGTCTGCTGGGTGTCGAGGCCGGGGCGGCCGACGACGAAGCGCTCGGCGAGCCTTGCCTGCAGGGTCCTGGCGATGCTCGGCATGCGGGCGAAGTCGGTCTCGCCCTGGTGGTAGATCCAGTGCCAGAGCTGCTTGGCGCGGAACGGCTTCTCGCCGATCGCGAGCATCTCCGCTGCCAGCTCCTCGCGCGACAGGCCGACCAGGTCGCGGCGGCCGTCCGGCAGCGTGGCCGCGGGCGGCGCGAAGAGCGCGGCCTTGGCCAGGATGCGGGCGCGCTCCGCCTCGGTGAGGTCGGGCGTGGCCGTCGCGGCGGGGAGGGGTCCGGCGGGGGCGGAGATGCTCATTCGGACTTTACCGGCGGCCCGCCGGACACTCCTTGCTGATGGCCTCATAGGCCGCGGTGAAGCCGGAGAGGGAGAAGGTGTCGGTCGCGGTGCCGCGGCCGCCGGGGCCGGGGCCCTTGGCGACCGCCGTCGCGCCGCCCCGGAAGGCGGACACGGCCCGCGAGCCCTCGCGGGCGAAGGCGTTCTCCTGGGCGGTGTAGAAATCGAGCGCGGTGCCGCCGACCGCGACCTCCACCTCGGCCTTGGGAGCGTAGCTGTAGCCCGGGCGCAGCGCCACCTGGTCGCGGCCCTGCGGGCGGTGCGTCACCGTCAGCATGACGTTCTGCCGGTTGCCGGCGCCCTCGCTCTTGCTGGCCCGGGAGAAGGCGTAGCAGACCTTCTGCGCGCCCGAGCCGAGGGTCGCGGCGGTCCAGTCCTGGAAGCTGCCGAGCGCCTGCGGGCGCGGCTGCTGGGCCTGGGCGGAGGACGGGGAGGCCACCACGGCGAGCGGCGCGCCGAGCAGCATCAGCAGAGGGAGGAGCCGGGTCATGGCGGTCACATAAGGGTTCGGGGTGCGGTGGGGCAACCGCGCAAAGCCAGGGCCGGATGCGCGGCAGGCGCGGGCGTGATGACATTTCCCGCGCCCGCGGGGAAGCCGCCGCGTGGCCGCGGGCGCGATCGTTCCGCTTGCGGCACATGGCGCTCACGCCGCGCGGGGCGGCGGCCACAGCACCTTGTCGCCGTAGTTGCACAGGTCGCGCACCACGCAGTGCCAGCATTCCGGCAGCCGCGCCTTGCAGATGTAGCGCCCGTGCAGGATCAGCCAGTGATGCGCGTCGCGCAGCAGCTCGGGCGGGACGCGCTTCATCAGCGCGTCCTCCACCGCGCGGGGCGTCCGGCCGGGGGCGAGGCCGGTGCGGTTGCCCAGGCGGAAGATATGCGTGTCCACCGCCATGGCCTCCTCGCCGAAGGCGACGTTCAGGACGACATTGGCGGTCTTGCGGCCGACCCCCGGGAGGGCCTCCAGCGCCGCCCGGTCCGCCGGGACCTCGCCCCCGTGCCGCTCGATCAGCAGGCGCGACAGGGCGATGACATTGCGCGCCTTGGCCTTCCACAGTCCGATGCGGCGGATGTGCTCGGCCAGCCCCGCCTCGCCCAGCGCCACCATCTTCTGCGGCGTGTCGGCCAGCGGGAAGAGCGTGGCCGTGGCCTTGTTGACCGAGACATCGGTCGCCTGGGCGGACAGCGCCACCGCGACCAGCAGCGTGTAGGGGGAGGTGTAGTTCAGTTCGGTTCGCGGCGCCGGGTTGTGGGCGGCGAGGGTGCGGACGAAGGCGGCGGCCTGAGCGGCGGACATCTTCCGGGCGCGGCGCGGCGCCTCGGCGGAGCCATGCCGCGAGGCCGTCGGAGTGGCGCGCGCTGCCCTGGCGCGCGGGGTGGCGCGGGTGGCGGGCGGCGCCGTGATCTCGGGCGCCGTGACTTCCGGCGCCGTGACTTCCGGTGCCGTGACTTCCGGTGCCGCCTGGGGCGGGGCCATGGCGGGGGGAGAGGCGGCGCCGGCGGGAGCGGCCCGGCGGCGGCGGGAGGGGTTGGCGGTCATGGCACTCGCGGAGCTCCGCCGGGCGGGGCGGCAAGGGAGAAGAAAGGCCCCGCCGCCATCTGGCCGCGGTGCCGGAGCAGCCTATGTTTCCTGGCGATGACGGCAAGTCCCGAACCCTTGATCTTCGAGGCGATCAGCGTGCCGCACCGCAGCCTGCGGCCCCTGGCGCTCGCCCTGCTGGCGGCGATGTGCCTGGGCTGGGCCCTGATCGGCAGCATCGTCTTCCTGGTGCTGGGCGCCTGGCCGGTGGTGCCCTTCCTCGGCGTTGAGACCCTGCTGGTCCTGGTCCTGGTCCTGCTGCACCACCGCTGGTCGGCCCGGGCGCGGGAGGTGGTCTCGCTCGGCGCCGGCCGGCTGGTGGTGCGCCGCACCGATGGGCGGGGCCGGCTGGAGGTGGCGGAGCTCGACCCCTACTGGAGCCGGGTGGAATGGAGCGAGCGGGAGGGGTTGGCACTCCGGCAGCGCGGCCGCCGGGTGGCGATCGGCCGCTACCTCTCCGAGCCCGAGCAGCGGGACCTGGCCGATGCCCTCGGCGCGGCGCTTGCCGCCTACCGCTCGCCGGTCTTCGACAATCCGCAGCTGCGCGAGCCGGGCTGAGCGCAGGCGCACAACCCGGCGGCGGCCGGCGCGTTACGATTGTTACTTCGCGCATTTCCGGAAAGGCCGCCGATGACCTTCGATCCCAGGAGCGGTCCCCGCGCCCTCCGCCACGCCGGTGCCGTCGTCACGACGCTCGATCAGGCGCGCCGGGTGGTGCAGGCGCGGCTGTCCGCCGAGGCGGCGCAGGGCCGCACGCCGCTCGCCAACGGCCTCGAGGCGGCGCGGATGGTGCCGGAGAAGATGCTGGCCTTCTCGGCCGGCGGCATGGCCCTTGCGCAGGGCGGGGCGGATCTGTCCCGGCGCGCGCTGGAATACTCCCTGACGGAGATGGAGGCGGCCCACCGCGCCGTGCTGCGCGCCGCCACCAGCCGCTCGCCGCTGGGATGGTCGATGGCGCAGATGGAATGGGCGGCGGGGGCGATGGGCCGGGCCGCCGGCTTCGGCACCGCCTGCGTCACGGCGGGCCTCGGCGTGGCGGAGGCCTCGCTGCGCCCGGTCCGCCGGACGGTGGCCGGCAATGTCCGGCGCCTGCGCTGAGAGCACGGCGTCCGGGGCGTCGTCGCGAGATCGGCGGGCGGCCATGGAGAAGGCGCCGGAGGTCTCCCCCCGGCGCCGGTCGCGGTCCTGGGCGGCAGCCTCAACCGAGGCGTTCGCCGTGCAGCGAGACGTCGAGGCCCTCGCGCTCCTCCTCCTCGGTGACGCGCAACCCGATCACCACATCGACCACCTTGAGAAGGATCCAGGTGCCGATGGCGGTGAAGATGAAGGTCGCGACCACCGCGTAGAGCTGCAGCATGAACTGCGCGAAGGAGCCGGCGATGCCTTCCGGCAGGCCCGGCGTGGCCGAGAGCGGGCCATAGGCGAAGATGCCGGTCAGCAGCGCGCCGACGATGCCGCAGATGCCGTGCACGCCGAAGGCGTCCAGGCTGTCGTCATAGCCGCACCAGTGCTTCAGCGCCGTGGCGCCCCAGAAGCCGGCGAGGCCGGCGACGACGCCGATGATCAGCGCCGGGAAGGGCAGCACGAAGCCGGCGGCCGGGGTGATGGCGACAAGGCCCGCCACCGCGCCCGAGATGGCGCCGAGCACCGAGGGCTTGCCCTTCAGCATCCACTCGGCGAACACCCAGGCGAGGGTGGCGGCGGCGGCGGCGATCTGCGTCACCAGCATGGCCATGCCGGCGCGCCCGCCGGCCGCCGCGGCGGAGCCGGCGTTGAAGCCGAACCAGCCCACCCACAGCAGGGCGGCGCCGATCACGGCCAGGGACAGGTTGTAGGGCGACATGTTCTCGGTGCCGAGGCCGATGCGCTTGCCGAGCACCACGGCGCCGACCAGGCCCGCCACGCCGGCATTGATGTGCACCACCGTGCCGCCGGCGAAGTCGAGCGCGCCGAGGCCGAAGATCCAGCCGTTCGGATGCCAGACCCAGTGCGCGACCGGGCTGTAGATCAGCAGCGACCAGAGGATGGTGAAGACCACCACGGCCGAGAACTTGGCGCGGTCCGCCCAGGCGCCCGTGGCCAGCGCCGGGGTGATGATGGCGAAGGTCATCTGGAACATGATGAAGACGGTCTCGGGCACGGTGAAGGCCACCGCGCCGTCGCCGCTGCCCAGGGTGAAGGGCTGGTCCCAGTTCGCCGCGACGCCCGAGAGGAAGACCTTCGACAGGTCGCCGATATAGGCGCCGCCCTCACCGAAGGCGATGCTGTAGCCGGCCACCATCCAGATGACGCTGCACAGCGCCGCCAGGAAGAAGGACTGCATCATGGTGGCCAGCACGTTCTTCTTGCGGACCATGCCCGCGTAGAAGAGCGCCAGGCCCGGGATGGTCATCATCAGCACCAGGGCGGTGCTGGTCAGCATCCAGGCGGTGTCGCCGGCGTTGACCGTGGCCTCCTCCTGCGCGAAGGCCGGCGCGGCCAGCAGCAGGACGGCGAGGGACGCGGATGCGCCGCGTGCCAGGATTCGCATGATCCTCGGTTCCACTTTCTTCTGCTTCTCGGGCTTCTGGGTCTCGGGGCGCGCGGTCACAGCGCCGAATCGTCGGTCTCGCCGGTGCGGATGCGGAGCGCGCGCTCCACATCGAGGACGAAGACCTTGCCATCACCGATCTTGCCGGTGCGGGCGGTGTTGGCGATGGCCTCGACCACCGCGTCCACCATGTCGTCGGGCACCGCCACCTCGATCTTCAGCTTCGGCAGGAAGGACACGTGGTACTCCGCGCCCCGGTAGATCTCGGTCTGACCCTTCTGCCGGCCGAAGCCCTTCACCTCGGTCACGGTCAGCCCCTGCACGCCGAGCGGGGTGAGCGCCTCGCGCACCTCGTCCAGCTTGAAGGGCTTGATGACTGCCATCACCAGCTTCATGCGCTGCGGCCCCCTCTGTTATCCGCGTAGCCGAAGCCGCCAATGCGAGCGGCGTGCCACACTGCGTAACAGGCGCCAGGACCCTCAAGGCCAAGCCAGGTACCTCCGAATGCCCGGAATTTAGGCAGATGCGCCTGCTTGTCGCGCTCGCCGGCCCTTGTTCCCGCCCCGGCCTTCCGGCGCCGGGTCCGAGGCGGCATCATGGGCCATGACCCAGAGCGACCCCGCATCCCCCGAGGCCCCGCCGCGCGCGGTGGATGTCTGCATCATCGGCGCCGGGCCGGTCGGCGCCACGCTGGCCACCGTGCTGGCCTCGCATGGCGTGACGGCCGCGGTGGTGGACAGCGCGCCGCTGCCGCCCATGGAACTGCCGGATTTCGATGGCCGCGCCTATGCCATCGCGCTCACCAGCCGCAACCTGCTGGAGGCGGCTGGGGTCTGGCCGCTGCTGCCCTGGGCGCCGGGGCCGATCGAGCGCATCCGTTGCGCCGATGGCCGGCCGGGGGAGAGCGCGAGCCGGATGGCGCTGCATTTCGACGCCGCCGAGACGGGGGAGGGGCCCTTCGGCTGGATGGTCGAGGCGCGGGCGCTGCGCATGGCGCTGAATGCCCGCATGGCGGCGCTGGCGCATCTGACGGTCCTCGCCCCGGCGCGGGCGGAGGTGTCACGCGGGCCGGCCGGGGTGGAGATCCGCCTCTCGACGGGGCAGCGGCTGCGCGCCCGGCTGGTCGTGGCGGCCGAGGGGCGGCGCTCGCCCCTGCGCCGGCAGGCCGGCATCGGTGCCGCCAGCTTCGATTACCACCAGACCGGGATCGTCGGCGCCATCGCGCATGAGCGGCCGCACGGGGGCACGGCGCTGGAGCAGTTCCTGCCGAACGGCCCCTTCGCCCAGTTGCCGCTGGCGCCGACGCCCGAGCACCCGAACGCCTCGGCCATCGTCTGGTCCGAGAAGCGCCATGTGGCCGAGCGCTTCCTGGCGCTGCCGGATGCCGCCTACGGGCACGAGATCCAGCGCCGCATGGGGGATCACCTCGGCCGCGTCACGCCGATCGGCCGCCGCTGGTCCTATCCGCTGACCGCCATGCAGGCGGCGCGCTATGCCGATACCCGCCTTGCCCTGGTGGGGGACGCGGCGCATGGCATCCATCCGATCGCCGGTCAGGGGCTGAACCTCGGCTTCCGCGACGTCGCCGCCCTGGCCGAGATGGTGATCGAGGCGGTGCGGCTGGGCGGGGACCCGGGCGCTCCCGGCCTGCTGGCCCGCTATCAGGCGGCACGGCGGCCGGATGCCATGCTGATGCTGGGCGCGACCCATGCGCTGGAGCGGCTGTTCGGCAACGGCCTGCCGCCGCTCCGCCTGGCACGCCGCCTCGGCCTCGCCGCCGTGGAGCGGATGCCGCCGCTGAAGCGGTTCTTCGCCCGCGGCGCCATGGGCTTCGGCCCCGTCACCGGCGCGCTGATGCTGGGGTCCGGCGTCGCGCCGGCGCTGCCCCGGCCGGATGGCTGAGCGCCGGCCTCAGCCGGGGAGCTTCGGTTGCCCCGCGGCGAGCGCCCGGCGGCGCCCGACGCCGAGGCGGGGGAGCAGGCCGCGCAGCCGGGCGGGGATCTTGCGCAGCTTGTCCATCAGCATGGGGCCGAGCGGCTTGACCGGATGCCACAGCATGTCCGGCTGGCGGCCGATGACGAAGCGCGGCGGCGCGGCGACGAAGCTGCCGGCGGTGCCGGCGAGGTCCTGGGGCGCGTTGCTGTACCAGCGGCCCCGGTTGTCGGCCCGCACGAAGTGGCCGTCGCTGCCCAGATCCTCCACCGCCAGCCCGGCCTGGCGCAGGATGGTCGGCAGGGTGACCTCGGCATGGCCGGCCCAGCCCTGGCGATAGGCGAGGTCGATCGCCTGCATGGCGGAGCGGCTGAGCCGGTAGACCGGCAGGAAGCAGCACAGGCGGTCCTCCGGCGCCAGGGGCGGCACGGCCGGCGGCGTGCGCAGCGTGTCCCAGTAGAGCCAGTTCGGGTGCTCCGCGCCGCTGCGCACCGTGGTGGTCAGCAGATCCGCGGCCGAACTCTCGAAATGCTGCAGGAAGCGGGTCCAGGAGCCGGAGATGCGGACGTCGTACTCGATGATCCAGTAGTAATCGTATTCCGGATGCCGGGCGTGGAAATGCAGCGGCATCAGGTCAGAGTGGCCGTCGTCGCGCACGCTCCAACCGGGCACCATCCGGCCTTCGGCGTCGATGCCGGCCTTGCGCCCATAGGCGGGCAGGCGGCACTCGGCGGTCAGCGCCACATGATGCCGCTCCCGCTCCAGCCGGGCCGGGATGCCCTTGCGGCTCGGCGTGTGCAGCAGCACGAAGGCGTCATAGCCGGGCGGGCACTCGGCCTTCAGCTTGCGGAACACGCGGGCGAGCGAGGGGTTGTAGAAGTGCGTCTGCAACAGGACGGCGCAGCGCCCGGGAGGGGCTGGGGGCGGGGACATGCTGCGCGGGCTCCATCGTCGCGATGGGGGGCGTGAGAGTTGCGCCTCCCGAAACCAACCCTCCTATCGCAGATCGGGCCGGCCGCGCATCATTTATGATGCACCGCGAAACGAATCGCCGGAAAGTTAATCTTCAAGCAACAGGCTGTCCAGAAGGCTGCGCATCAGGCTCATGCCCTCCTGCACCCCTTCCAGCCGCAGCGGCCGCCCGGCCTCGCTGCCGGTGGCGCGGCTGAAGCTGCTGCGGTCCTGCGCCAGCTCGGTGGCGGAGAGCTTGCCGTCGCCGTCATAGTCCAGGCTCTCCAGCGTCAGCCGGGCGACGGCCATGCCGGCGATCACGCCGCCGCCTCCGGCCGCCACGAGCGCCTCCGGCGCCGCGTCCTCGGCGGCGGCCAGGACCCAGGCCATGCCGCGCACCAGGCGCGAGATCTCGGCCGGGGAGAGCAGCCGGTCCCCCGAGACGTCCGCCTCGCCCATCAGCGCGGCGATGCAGCCCGCCATGGAGGCGGCCGGACCGCCGCAGGCCGCCTCCAGCACCTCCAGGCTGGAGAGCACGGCCAGACCCTCGCCATGGCGGGCGGCGAAAGCCGGTGGCGGGATGGGGCAGCGCCGCCAGCTGCGGATCGGGGTCTCGCCGGGCAACCGGTCATCGCGCAGCTTGGCGTCCGGCTCGGCGCTCTCGAGGCTGGCGGGATCGCCGCGCAGCATCATCCGCGGCGCCTCCGCCCCCCGGCCGGTGCCGATGCTCCAGCCCTCCGCCTGCCGCATGCCGGTGAAGCGCACCAGCCGGGCCGGGCCATCGGCCGGCAGGCGGGCCACGGCGCGGGCGGTGACCTGGAGCATGGCGCCGGGGGCGGCGCAGTCGCCGGCGAACCAGGCCCCGCGCAGCCCCGCCGGGGTGGCCAGCGGCGGCGCCTCGGCGGCGGGCGCGGCCGGCTGCCCCCGGGCACCCTGGGGCGGGACGAGGCCGGCGATGCAAAGGCCGAGCAGGAGGGGGCCGAGCAGGATGGGGAGACGAGCGCGGATCATGGCAGGTTCACCTCGGTGCCGGCGCAGAGGTCGAAATCCGGCCGGTCCAGCAGCCGCCCGTCGCGGAACACCCCGCGCAGGTGGACGGTGCAGCCCAGCCCGCCGGGCGGGGCGAAGTCCAGGGTCTCGCCGCGGCCGAGCACCGTGGCGCCCAGCCGGTCCGGCCCGCGGGGCGCCCCCGGCGCATCGGCATAGAGCTCGACCAGCGGCACGCCGCCGGTGTTGCGGAAGCGCACGCTGCCCTCGCGCGGCGGCCCCTGCTCGACCGGCCCGGCGCCCTGGCCGAGCCGCTCCGCCAGGGTCCAGCCCGGGCGCAGCACGATCAGGCTGTTCTCGCAGATGTCGAGGCCGCGCCGCTCCTCGGCGCCGCCATTGGCGAAGACGATGCGCAGATCCGCCTCGCAGGCGCTGCGCAGCACCAGCTCGGTGCGCGCGCCGCGCTCCATCGGCCGCCCCTCCAGCCGATCCTCGCCCCAGTCGCTGTCATTGACCGGCGAGGCGTAGATCTCCTGCACCGCGGCGCCGTGGCGGTTGACCAGGGTGACGGCGCGCTCGGGCGCGCGCGGGATGCCGCCGCCGTCGAAGCGGATGGCGCCGCCATCGCAGAGATCGACGCCGCTCTTCTCCTCGGCCGCGTCGTCCTCATAGACGGCGCGCAGGTCGGCGAGGCAGCTCCGGCTGCGCAGCCGCAGGCGCAGGCTCTCGCCGGAGTCGAGCAGGGTGGCGCCCAGCCGGTCGGGGCCCCAGCGTGGCCCGCCGCCCTCTCGCGTCCCCTCCGGCGCGCCCTCGGGCGCGGTGCCGCGGCCCATGGCGTAGAGATTGCGCATGGCGCGCCCGCTGGCGTTCTCGACCTCCGCCTGGCGCCAGGGGATGGCGGCGTCGCCGAAGCTCACCCGGCTGCGGCGGCAGAGATCGACACGCCGCTTCTCCTCGACCGAATCGTCCTCGAAGACCGCGGTCAGGTCGTAGAGGCACTGCCGGGCGCGCCCCAGGCGCAGCCGGAAGGTGGCCTCGGGGGCCACGATCTCGGCGCCCAGCCGGTCGGGGCCCCGTGCCCCCGCGCCGGCCGGCATGGCATAGAATTCACGGAGCGCCAGGTCGGTGTCGTTCACCACATCGGCCTCGCGCAGGGGCGCCGAGGGATCCCCCAGCGTCAGCCGCGGGTTGCGGCAGAGATCGACGCCACGCCGTTCCTCGACGCTGCCATCGGCCAGCACGCCGCGCACGTCGTGGAGGCAGAGCCGCGCGCGGCCGAGCGGCACGCGCAGGCTGGCGCCGGAGGGCAGGGTGTCGGAGGCGCCCAGCCGGTCCTCGCCCTGCTCGGTGCTGCCGGCCGGCACGACGTACAGCTCGCTCAGCGCCAGGCCCAGCTCATTGGCGATCACCGCCTCCGTCACGGCATCCGGGCGGGCCGGTGGCCGGGCGGGCGGCTGTGCCGGGCGCTGCGCCAGGGCGGGGCGGAAGGCGGGAAGGCTCCAGGGAAGGACGCTGCCGGGAAAACCGTGCCCGGCCGGTTGCGGCAAGGGTGCGGCCAGCAGCGCCAGCACCATTCCCAGACAAAGCCGCATTCAGCACACACCCCCAGACCGCGCGGCGGAGAATGCGGGGCGGGGAGGGGTGGCGCAAGCCGCAACCGGCGGTTTCCAAAACGCATTTTGCGCTTTGCCGGAAGTGTGGTTATCGCGCAACTTCGAACGCCAAGAAATCGTCCTGAGGAAGAGCCATGTTGCGCCGTGATCTCCTGACCCTCGCCGCCGCCGGCGCCGTCCTGCCCTGGCTCGGCGCCTCCCGGGGCGCGCCGGCCCTGGTGCAATCTGCCCTGGCGCAATCCGCCCAGCGCTACGCCTCGATGCACATCTTCATCCCCGGCGGCCCGGGCGGCGGCTGGGACGGACTCGGCCGCGCCATCGAGCAGGTGGCGCGCCAGGCCGGCATGGTCGGCAACTTCCAGTTCGAGAATGTCGGCGGCGCCGGCGGCACGGTGGGCCTGCCGCGCTTCGTCTCGCAGCGCCGCGGCCGCGAAGGCAGCATCATGGTGTCCGGCGGCGTCATGGTCGGCTCGGTGCTGGCCAACAAGTCGCCGGTCGGCCTTAGGGACGTGACGCCGATCGCGCGCATGACCACCGAGCCCGCCGTCATCGTCGTGCCGGCGAGCAGCGACCTGAAGGACCTGCCCGCCTTCCTGGCGGCGCTGAAGAGCAATCCGGGCGGCACCTCGGTGGCCGGCGGCAGCGCCGGCGGCATGGACCACATCATCCTGGGCCTGCTGCTGAAGTCGCAGGGCCGTTCGGCCAAGGAGGCCTCCTACGTCGCCTTCGCCGGCGGCGGCCCGGCCCAGGCGGCGATCCTCGGCGCGCAGGTGAAGGCCGGCATCTCCGGCATCTCGGAGTTCGCCGAGCAGATCAAGGCCGGGCGGATGCGGGCCCTGGCCACCACCGGCGAGACGCGCAGCCTCGAGGGCGTGCCGACGCTGAAGGAGAGCGGCGTCGATATCGTCATGGGCAACTGGCGCGGCGTCTTCGGCCCGCCCGGCATCAAGCCCGAGGTGCGCGAGGGGCTGGTGAAGTTCGTCACGGATCTGCATGCGCTGCCGGCCTGGAAGGAGATGCTGCAGCGCCAGGGCTGGGACGACGCCTTCCTCTCCGGCGACGACTTCGACGCCTTCCTGAAGCGGGACGAGGCCGCCACCGCCGAGGTGCTGCGCGAGATCGGGCTGATCTGACCATGGCACCCTCCAGCGGGACAGCGGAGCGCGGCGCCGACCTCGCCGCCAGCCTCTTCGTGACGCTGCTTGGCCTGCTCTGCATCTGGCAGGCCTGGGTCATCCCGGTCACGCCGCTCTATGCCCAGGTCGGGCCGAAGTTCATGCCCTACCTGATCGGCGGGCTGGTCACGCTGGTCGGCCTCGGGCTGGTCGGGACCGCGCTGCGCGGCGGCTGGTCCGCCTCGCTGGAGGAGGTGCGGGAGGCGCCGCCGGTCAACTGGCGCGCCCTCGGGCTGGTCGGCGCCGGGCTGGTGGCCAACCTGGCGCTGATCGACACGCTGGGCTTCGTCTTCGCCGCCACGGCGCAGTTCGTGCTGGTCGCCATGGGCTTCGGCAGCCGCCATCCGCTGCGCGACCTCGCCATCGGCCTCGCCGTGACGCTCGGCGCCTTCCTGGCCTTCGACAAGCTGCTCGGCGTGAACATCGGCGCCGGCATCCTCGACGGGATCCTCTGAGCCATGGACGTCTGGAGCGGACTGGCCTTCGGCTTCGGCAACGCGCTGACGCTGACCAATCTCGGCTGGGCGCTGCTCGGCTGCTTCCTCGGCACCGCGATCGGCGTGCTGCCGGGCATCGGCCCGGCGCTGACCATCGCCCTGCTGCTGCCGATCACCTTCCAGGTCTCGGCCACCGGCGCCTTCATCCTGTTCTGCGGCGTGTTCTACGGCGCCATGTACGGCGGCTCGACCACCTCGATCCTGCTCAACACGCCGGGCGAGAGCGGCTCCATCATCACCGCGCTGGAAGGCGCCAAGATGGCGCGGAACGGCCGTGCCGGGCCGGCGCTGGTCACCGCCGCCATCGGCAGCTTCGTCGCCGGCACCATCGGCACGCTGGGCATCTCCTTCCTCGGCCCGATCGTCGTCGAGCTGGCCCTGCAGCTCGGCCCGGCCGAGTACTTCGCGCTGATGATCCTCTGCTTCGTCACCGTCTCGGCGGTGCTGGGCGGCTCGGCGCTGCGCGGCCTGGCCTCGCTCGGCCTCGGCCTGACCATCGGGCTGATCGGCATCGACCTGCAGACCGGCCAGCCGCGCCTGACCTTCGGCATCCCCGAGCTGCTGGACGGCGTCGATGTCGTGCTGGTCGCGGTCGCGCTCTTCGCGGTGGGCGAGACGCTCTACCTCGCCTGGCGCCATGTCGAGGGCCGGCAGGAGGTGCGCGAGGTCGGGCGGCTGATGATGTCGAAGGAGGACTGGAAGCGCAGCATCGGCCCCTGGCTGCGCGGTGCCGGCCTCGGCTTTCCCTTCGGCGTGATGCCGACCGGCGGCAGCGAGATGCCGACCATGCTGAGCTACTACGCCGAGAGGAAGCTGGTGAAGCCCGAGCACCGGCACGAGTTCGGCACCACGGGCGCCATCGAGGGCGTGGCCGGGCCGGAGGCCGCCAACAACGCCGCCGCCGCCGGCATCCTGGTGCCGATGCTCACCCTCGGCCTGCCGACCTCGGCCACGGCGGCGATCATGCTCTCCGCCTTCCAGTCCTACGGCATCCAGCCGGGGCCCATGCTCTTCACCACGCAGGGCGAGCTGGTCTGGACGCTGATCGCCTCGCTCTACATCGCCAACATCATGCTCGTGGTGCTGAACCTGCCGCTGGTCGGGCTCTGGGCCCGCATCCTGAAGATCCCGACGCCGCAGCTCTACGCCGGCATCCTGGTCTTCGCCACCATCGGCACCTATGGCATCAGCAACAGCGTGGTCGACCTGATGCTGCTCTACGGCATCGGCATCATCGCCATGTTCATGCGGCGCTTCGACTTTCCCACCGCGCCGGTGGTGATCGGCATGATCCTGGGGCCCATGGCCGAGCAGGCGATGCGCCAGGCGCTGACCATCAGCCAGGGCGACTGGACCACCTTCCTGACCCGTCCGGTCTCGCTCTGCATCCTGATCCTGGCGCTGATCGGGCTGGTCGGGCCGAAGCTCTGGGCACTGGCGGCGCGGCGGCGCGCGGCCTGAGGGCCGGGCGCGGCTTGCCAGGCGTGGCTTGCAAGGCCTGGGCCTGGCCGTTCTGATGGGGCTGGCCGGACGTGGCGGCACGGACCGCGCCGGCCCAAAAGGACGATCCAGGAGGATGACGATGCCCGCACCCGCCCGCCGCATGGCCCTGGCCCTGCTGCCTCTCGCGACCCTGCTCCTGGCGGCCTGTCAGGCGCCCGCTTCCGTGACCGACGCCACCGCGGCGGCGGCGCCCGACGACCGGGCCGCCATCGCCGCCCGTGTCGAGCTGCACCCCTACGCCTCCCGCACGATGAGCGACGCCGACTTCCTGCGCGGCGCCGCGCGGGCCGGCACGCCCGTCACGGTGGCGGGCGAGTTCCGCATCGCCCAAGGGGAAGGGCGGCGGCCGGTCGCGGTGCTGATGCACGGCTCGGGCGGCATCGGGCCGAATATCGAGATGTGGTCGCGGCTGCTGAACGCCCAGGGCGTCTCGACCTTCGCGATCGACGGCTTCACCGGGCGCGGCCTGGTCAGCACCAGCGCCGACCAGGCGAGGCTCGGCCGACTGAACCTGATCCTCGACATCTATGGCGCGCTCGACATCCTGGCCAGACATCCGCGCGTCGATCCCGAGCGCATCATCCTGATCGGCTTCTCGCGCGGCGGGCAGGCCGCCTTCTACGCGGCGATGGAGCGCTTCCACCGCCTGTGGAACCACAGCGGCGCGCAGTTCGCCGCCTACATCCCCTTCTACCCGGATTGCGCCACGCGCTACATCGACGACACGAAGCTGGTGGCGCGGCCGGTGCGGCTGATCCATGGCGAGGCGGACGACTACAACCCGCTCCGCAGCTGCGCCGCCCAGGTGGAGCGGCTGCGCGCGGCCGGCGCGGATGTCACCATCACCAGCTATCCCGGCGCGCATCACGGCTTCGACACGCCGCTCTCCGACACGCACAGCCGCGCCGCGCGGTCGCAGTCGGTGCGGGATTGCAGCATCGAGGAGCGCCGGCCGGGCGTGCTGATCAACACCGCGACCGGGCGGCCCTTCGCCTATACCGACGACTGCGTGGCGCTCGGCCCGCATGTCGGCGGTCATCCCGAGGCCCGCGCGGCGGCGCAGCGGGACGTGCTGGCGATCGTCCGGGAGGCCGTCGGGCGATAGAGCAGATCCCGATCCGGTGGCATCACCGGATCGGGTGAAGATGCTCGCAAGAACAAATGGCCGGAGCGTCTGCCGGGAGCCCGTGCGAACGGAGAATGCTCCAGGGCGGCGCGGGAGGGGGCCCGCCCCCTCCCGGCGGCGGCTCAGCCCGCCAGTTCCCGCTCCACCAGGCGGGCGAAGTAGCCGGCGCCGATCGGCAGCAGGTTGTCGTTGAAGTCATAGGCCGGGTGGTGCACCGAGGTGGCGCCCTTCGCCCCCTCCGCCTGGCCGACGAAGAGGAAGGCGCCCGGCCGCTTCTCCAGCATGAAGGAGAAGTCCTCGCCGCCCATCACCGGCGGCGCCTCGCGCAGCAGGTTCCGCGCGCCCACCACCTCGGCCGCCGCCGCGGCCGCGCGCTCGGTCTGCTCGGCATGGTTCGCGGTCGGCGGGTAGCGGCGGTTGTAGCGCAGCTCGGCCACGGCGCCGTGCGCCGCGGCGGTGCCGGTGGCGATCTCGCCGATCAGCCGCTCGGCCATGTCGCGCATCTCCGGCGTCAGCGTGCGCACCGTGCCGCGGATCTCGGCCTCGTCGGGGATCACGTTGTCGGCGCTGCCGGCGTGGAACTGCGTGACCGAGACGACGACGCTGGCCAGCGGATCGGCGCGGCGGCTGGCGATGGCCTGCAGCCCGCCGACGATCTGCGCGCCGATCAGCACCGGGTCGATGGCGAGATGCGGCATGGCGCCATGCCCGCCGCGGCCGCGGACGGTCAGGCCGAAGGAATCCGAGGCCGCCATGACCACGCCGGCGACGGCGCGGACCTGGCCGAGCGGCATGGTCGGGTCGTTGTGGATGCCGTAGACCGCATCGCAAGGGAAGCGGTCGAACAGCCCGTCCTCGATCATGGCGCGGGCGCCGGCCAGCCCCTCCTCGGCGGGCTGGAAGATGAAGTGCACCGTGCCGGCGAAGTTGCGCGTCTCGGCCAGGTACTTGGCGGCGCCGAGCAGCATGGCGGTGTGGCCGTCATGGCCGCAGGCGTGCATGGCGCCGGGGTTGGTGCTGCGGTGGGCGAAGTCGTTGATCTCCGGCATGGGCAGCGCGTCCATGTCGGCGCGCAGCCCGATGCTGCCGCCCCCCGCCTGGCGGCCCTTCAGCACGCCGACGAGGCCGGTCCGGCCGAGGCCGCGATGCACCTCGATCCCCCACCCCTCCAGCAGTCGGGCGACGGCCTCGCTGGTGCGCGTCTCCTGGAAGCCGAGTTCGGGATGGGCGTGGAAGTCGTGCCGCCAGGCGGTCATCTCGGGCACGAAGTCGGCGATACGGTTCGGGATCGGCATGGCAGGAGGGTCCCCGGTCAGGTCGGGCTGAAGGTCATGGGATCGACGGCGCGCAGGACATAGTCGTCGGCCTGCGGGGCGTAGTCGTGCCAGAGGCTGGCGAGGGCGCCGATCGGATCGGCATCGCGGTCCACGCGCAGGTCGGCATAGGGGAAGCTCTCGCGCCCGACGATCAGCAGCGCGGCGGAGAGCAGCGGGCGGCCCTCGCCACCCGCCGCCTCGCCGGCCCGGAGCGCCGCCACCAGCCGGTCGCCCAGCGGCGATTCGGGCGAGGCCAGGAAGGCCGCGACCATGGCGGCGGGCACCCCCTCATCGGCCAGGATATTGCCGATGGCGACGCAATCCGGGCCATGCGCGGCGCCGCGGGCGGGCTTCACCCGGGCGCCGTCGCGGTGGGCGGTGCGGCCGGTGGCGTCGATCACGGCGATCTGCCGCCAGCCGAAATCCGGCGTGCTGGCCTCCAGCGCGGCGGCCGTCTGCCCGGCATCGCAGCCGCTGCGCAGCAGGTCGAGGCCGCGCGGGCCGAGGCGGGGGTCGGTGCGATGCTGGGTCAGTACGCCGCCGAGCCCCGGTGCCAGGAAAGGCACGCGGGCGCCGATGGCGAGGCCCGAGGTGGTGGCGACAGCGCCGAACTGGCCGCTGCGGGCGCAGCGGCCGAGAAGCGAGAAGGTCATGGGCGGCATTCTTGGGGCGGCCCCCCGGCTTGTCCATCCACGCGCAAGCGATGGCGTCTCAGGCGGCGTTCCGATGGGCTTTCCGATGGCGGGGCGATGCAACCCAGGCTAGAATCACGCCATTGTGAAGACGACTCATCGCCTGTGCCTGGCGGGGCTCCTGCTGGCCGCCGCCGCCGCCCCGGCCAGGGTCGGGCCAGTCCGGGCCGAGGAGGTGCCGCCCAGCGGCGGCGACTGGGGCGGGGTGGGGCTGATCGAGACCCGCAACGCGCGGATGCGCGAGGACGGCACCGTCGAGTTGGGCGGCGCGCTGCGTCACCAGCGCCGCTTCTGGTTCGTCAATTTCCAGGCGCTGCCCTTCTTGGAGACCACCTTCCGGGTCAGCGAGCGGCTGAACGCCACCACCGGCCAGGGCATGACCACCGACCGCTCCTTCGACCTGAAGCTGCGGCTGGTCGAGGAGAGCGAATGGCTGCCGGCCGTCGCGGTCGGCCTGCAGGACTTCATCGGCACCGGCCTCTACGCCGGCGAATACCTCGTCGCCTCGAAGCGGTGGCACGGGCTGGACCTGACCGCCGGGCTGGGTTGGGGGCGGCTCGGCACGGGCGGCGAATGGAACAGTCCGCTGGCCTCGCTGAGCGGCCATTTCCGGGACCGGCCGCGCGATGTCGGGCGCGGCGGCACGGTGCAGCGCAACTGGTTCCGCGGCGAGGAGATGGCGCCCTTCCTCGGCCTCGAATGGTCGGTGCCGCCGTTGCCGACGCCCTGGGGCCCGGTGGCGGGGCTGCGCGCCAAGGCCGAATGGAACGGCGACGCCCTGCGCGACGAGCGCGGCGGCTGGCCGGCGCGGCGGGTGGATTCGCGGGGGGAGGCGGCCTCCCGCGTCAACCTCGGCCTGCAATGGTCGAACGGCTGGATGGATGCCGGGCTGCACTGGGTGCACGGCACGGACCTGCTCTTCCGCCTGTCGCTGCGGATGAACCCGGCCGACCCTCCGCGCCTGCCGCCGCCGCCCATGCCGCCGCTGCCGGCGCGGGGCGCCGCCCTCGGCGCGGCGCCCGCCGGCGAGGCGGAGGTCGCGGCCGCGGTCGTCGCCCGG
>NZ_JBSXMU010000038.1:0-32448 GCF_054073225.1 Teichococcus aerofrigidensis | reverse complement strand
GTCACGGTGAAGCCGCGGGCGCGGAAGGCGGCGGCGAGGACGGCGGGGGCCGCGGCCCCCAGCGCCGGGCCGCCGAAGCCCTTGTCGCGCCGCTGGTCGCGCCGGTAGCCGCGCGCCACCAGCCGGTCGTCGGGGTGGGGCGGCAGGAAGGCCTCGCGGCCGTCCACATTGAGCGCCGCGTAGAAGGGCAGGCGCAGCGCCGCCGCCATGGCCTCGACCCAGCGCCGCGAGACCAGGTCGCAGAGCGCCGAGCAGACCACGGCGTCGGCCTTGTACGGGGGCAGGCCGGCGGGGCCGGCGGCGAGGTCGGCGACCACCGCCTCGATGCGCCACGCGCCGCCGGGCGCGTGGATCAGCAGGGTGCGCCGCGCCGGCCAGGAGGTGGCCCAGCCGAGGCGGATGGCGCGCGCCTCGGTGTCGGCGAAGGCCCGTTGCAACAGGGCGGCATCGGCATCGACCAGCGTCCAGGACTGCGCCCGGCCGAGCCGCGGGGCGAGCCAGCGCAGCAGCGAGCCGCTGCCCGCGCCGAGTTCGAGCAGCCGGGGCCTGGCGGGCAGGGCGGCGTCGAGCGCCCGGACCAGGCGGGGGTCGCGGGCGCGGGCGTCGAAGGGCTCGCGCAGGGCCAGCCAGTCGGCGTCGAAGGTGTCAGGCATGGGCCGGCGCCGCTCCGCTCATCCGCGCGCCATCCCGATCTCGGCCAGGAAGGCATCCGCCCGGTCCGGCCAGCGTGGCAGGCGCTGCCCCGCCCGCCAGGCGGCCTCGGCCATCTCCGCGCGCAGCCGCGGGTCGAAGATCGGCCGCCGCATCGCCCGCGAGAGGGAGGCGATGTCGCCCGGCGCCGCCACCACCCCGGCATCGCGCGGCACCACATCGGCGATGGCCCCGCCGGCGGTGACGGCCAGGGGCAGACCACGCGCCAGCGCCTCGGCGGCGGCCATGCCGTAGCCCTCCCAGTGCGTCGCCAGGGCGAAGAGGTCGGCCCCGGCATAGAGCGCCTCCAGCGCGTCCTGCGGCACCTCGCCGGCGAAGGTCACGCGCCGCGCGATGTTCAGCTCCTCGGCCAGGGCGGCGAGGCCCTTCGCGTGCACCGGGTCGCGCGGGGCGCCGGCGATGGTCAGGCGCCAGTCCAGGTCGGGCAGCAGGCCAAGGGCGCGGAGCAGGACGTCATGCCCCTTGCGCGGCACCAGCACGCCGACCGAGAGGATGGCGCAGCCCGCGCCGCCCGAGCCGGTGGCGCGCGGCGCGGGGTCGGTGCCCGGCTCGACCACGCCGATGCGCGCCGGATCAGCGCCGAATTCCACCGCCAGCCGGTCGGCGGTCAGGCGCGAGGTGGCCACGAGCCGGGCGAGGCCGGGAAACAGCGCCTGCTCGCGCTGCCGCAGTTCCTCGGCCTCCTCCTCGGAGAAGCCGGGCTCGATGGCGGTGGGGTGATGGATCAGGCCGAGCGCGCGGCGCTCCTCCAGCTCCCCGGCGAAGGGGGCGAAGGCGGGCAGGCCGAGGCCGTCGATGATCAGGGCGCTGTCCTCCGGCACGGCGTCCAGCGCGGCGCGGGCGGCCTCCTGCGCCGCCGTGTCCGGCAGCGGGTGGCGGCCGGCCAGCTCCACGATCTCCACCCGATGGCCGCGGGCGCGGAAGCCCTCCACCAGCCGGCGGTCATAGCCGTAGCCGCCGGAGACGGTGCTGAAGGGGCCGGGGACGAGCAGCGCGATGTCCATGGCGGTCAGATCGCCGCCTCATAGGCCGCCCAGGCCAGCGGGCTCTCGCGCAGCAGCACCCGGATCGCCTCCACGCCACGGCCGCTCTCGCCCAGCCGGCCCTCGCGCACCGCCTCGGCCAGGGCGCCGTGGATGTGCAGGCAGAGGAACTCGGTGCTGGTGTTCTGGCCCGCGAAGGCCGGCACGGTGTCCAGGTTGCGGTAGTCGATGTCATCCAGGATGCGGCGCAGCTCGACCCGCGCGGCGGCGATGTCCACCAGGAGGTTGGCCCGGTCCAGCCGCGCCGCGCGGAACTCGGCCTCGACCACGAAGGTGGCGCCGTGCACGCGCTGGGCCGGGCCGAACGCCTCGCCCTGGAAGCTGTGCGCGACCATGATGTGGTCGGCGACCGTCAGGCTGAACATCGCGGGGGTCACTCCTCGTAGGTGACGACGGGGCAGAGCGGCGCGGGCGTGCCGGCCGCCGGATCGAGCAGGGCGCCCATGCGGGCCGGCAGCGCGGCGAAGGGCACCGCCGGCCCGGCCAGGATGTCCAGCGCCGGATCCTCCAGCAGCACCAGCGCCAGCGCCATCCGCTCGGCATGGCTGCGGCGGCCGCGCATGGCGGGCGCGACGGCACCGACCTGGGTGGAGCGCAGGGTCAGGCGGCGCGCATGGAAGGCCTCGCCGAGCGGCAGGGAAACCGGCCGGTCGCCGTACCAGGAGGCCTCGAGGATGCGGCCCTCGAAGGCGGCGCAACGGAGCGCCTGCCGCAGCCCTTCGGGATCGGCCGAGGCATGCACGAGCAGCTCCTGATCTTCCGGCGCCTCCCCAGGGGTGGCGAAGCGGGCGCCCAGCGCCTCGGCGGCGGCGCGGCGCGCGCTGTCGCGGTCCACCACCGTGACGGCCGTGCCGGGGATGCGGGCCAGCAGCCAGGCCGCGAGCAGCCCGACCACCCCGGCGCCGATGACGAGGATGCGCTCGCCGGGCAGCGCCGCGGCGTCCCAGGCGATGTTGAGCGCGGTTTCCAGATTGGCGCCGAGCACGGCGCGCCGGTCCGGCACGGCCTCCGGCACCGGCACGCAGAGGGCGGCCGGGGCGTTGAAGCGGTCCTGGTGCGGATGCAGGCAGAAGACGCGGCGCCCGGCCCAGCCTTCCGATCCGCCCGCAGCCTCCGCCTCGACGCGGGCGACGGCGGCATAGCCGTACTTGACCGGGAAGGGGAAGTCGCCGCCCTGCAGCGGAGCCCGCATCGCCGCGCGCTGGCTGTCCGGCACGCCGCCGCGCCAGACCAGCCGCTCGGTCCCGCGCGAGATGCCGCTCGCCAGCATCCGCAGCCGGAGCTGGCCGGCGGCGGGGGGCGGCAGGACCTCCTCGCGCAGCTCGCCCCGGCCCGGCGCGACGGTCCAGAAGGCCCTCGCCATCATGGGGCGGAGCAGACCGCCGGCCGGGCGCGGCCGAGCACGATGTCGAAGAGCATGTCCTGGCCCAGCCGGTGCACGGTCCAGTCGAAGCGCAGCCCGTCGGCGATGCGCGCCGCCTCCGGCAGGGTGAAGGCGGGAATGCCGGAACCCAGCAGCACCGGCGCCACCGTGACATGCAGCCGGTCGAGGCAGCCGGCGGCGAGGAAGCGGGAGACGGTCAGCCCGCCGCCCTCGACGAAGATGCGCGTCAGGCCACGTTCGGCCAGGCGGGGCAGGAGAGCGCAGAGGTCGAGCCCGCCGATCGCGGCGCGCGGCAGGCGCAGCAATTCGGCGCTGCCATGGTGGTCGGGGCCGGGGGCGTCCTGGGCGCAGGCCAGCAGGGTCGGCGGCCCGCCGGGCGCGAAGAGCGTGTGGCCGGTTCCGAGGCGCCGCTCGGTGTCCAGCACGACGCGCACCGGATGGGGGCCGGTCACCTCCCGCGTCGTGAGGCGGGGATTGTCGTGCTTGACGGTGCCGGCGCCGATCACCACGGCATGGCAGAGGGCGCGCAGCCGGTGCGTGTGCAGGATGTCGGCCCGGCCGCCGATCCACTGGCTGGAGCCGGAGGCGGTCGCGATCCGCCCGTCCAGCGTCTGGGCCAGGCGGCCAAGCACCATGCAGCCATCGGGTCCCGGGGGCTGGAACAGCGGCGCGAAGAGATCGGTCAGTGGCGAGGCGGGAAGCGGCGCGGTGTCGCTGTCCCGCCGGCGCAGCAGGGCCTGCCAAAGGGGATCCTGGGCGGGGGAGTCGGATACGGCATCCATCTGCGTGTCTCTATGCCGCAGCGGAGGGAAGGTTGCCAGTGCGGGGGTCGCGCCGGCGCGGCGGTCTCCATTTCTTGTGGAGAACGAACGTGCCGCCGCGTCCTATCCTGCGATCCCCTCAGGGAGACAGGGCCATGATCCGAATCCTTCTGCTGCCTGCTCTTCTGGCGGCGCTCGCCCTGCCGGGGGGCGAGGCGCGGGCCCAGGGAGAGACACCGCGGCAGACGTCGCAGCAGACGCGGATGAGCGAGTGCAACGCCGGCGCCGGCGTCCGGAAGCTGGAGGGGCCGGAGCGCCGCCAGTTCATGAGCGACTGCCTGGCCGGGCGGGTGCCGCCGGCCCCGGCGGAGGCCGGTGGCGGCTCCTCCGCCCAGGCGGCGCAGCGTCAGCGCATGAGCGACTGCAACGCGACGGCCGGCACGCGCAAGCTCACCGGTCCGGCGCGCCAGGAATTCATGAAGTCCTGCCTGTCGGGCGGCTGAGGGGCGGCTCAGGCCGGCAGGATGCCGCGCCGCGCATCGGCCTGGCGCAGCCAGGCGGCGAGGGGAAGGGCGAGCAGGACCATCCAGAGCTTGCCGAGCATCTGGCCCGGCAGGAAGCCGAGGTCGCCGAAGGCGATCCAGAGGAAGAAGACGCTGTCCACCACCAGCCCGACCAGCCCCGAGGCGAGCACGGCCAGGACGAAGCGCCGCCGCTGCAGCGGGGTGTAGACGGCGAGGTCGGCCGTCTCGCTGACCAGGAAGGCGACGGCCGAGGCCATCACCAGGGCGGGCGGCGCCAGCAGGGCGGAGAGGGCGGTGCCGGCGAGGATCGCCATCCAGGCGAAGCCCAGCCCCAGCCGGCGCTGCACCACGTCCCGCAGCACGAGCGCGAGGCCGATCATCAGCACGCCGGAGGGCGCCATCACGCCGGGGGCGACGGGGATGAGACAGGGGCCCTGCGGCACGCAGACGGTGCCGGCATGGCCGATCAGCCAGTTGGCGGCGGGGATGGTGAGCCCGAAGGCGACAAGGGCCAGCAGGCCCTCCAGGCGAGGTCCGGTCATTCCTGCGAGTTTTCCCAAGGGGTGGGGCGGGAGCATCCGCGCTGATGGCTCAGCGGGCGGAGCGATACGCCATCCAGCCCCGGGCGCGCAAGTCGCAGGCCGGGCACTGGCCGCAGCCATGGCCCCAGTCATGCCGAAGGCCCCGCTCGCCGCGGTAGCAGGTGTGGGTCTGCTCGACGATCGCGGCCACCAGCTCCGGCCCGCCCAGCGCCTCCGCCAGCCGCCAGGTCTCGGCCTTGTCGAGCCACATCAGCGGCGTGTGCAGCACGAAGCGGCTGGCCATGCCGAGGTTGAGCGCCACCTGCAGCGCCTTGAGGGTGTCGTCGCGGCAGTCGGGATAGCCGGAGTAGTCCGTCTCGCACATGCCGCCGACGATGTGGCGCAGGCCGCGGCGATAGGCCAGCGCGGCGGCGAAGGTGAGGAAGACGATGTTGCGGCCGGGCACGAAGGTGTTCGGCAGGCCGTTCTCCTGCATGGCGATCTCGGTCTCCCGCGTCAGCGCGGTGTCGGAGACGGCGCCGAGCGCATCGAGCGAGAGGGTGTGGTCCGGCCCGAGCCGCGCCTGCCATTCGGGCTTCAGCCCCGCACGGAAGACCGCGCGGCACTCCAGCTCGACGCGGTGCCGCTGCCCGTAGTCGAAGCCCAGCGTCTCCACGACCGGGAACCGCTCCAGCGCCCAGGCCAGGCAGGTGGCGGAATCCTGCCCGCCGCTGAACAGCACCAGCGCCCCTTCGCTCATCCGTCCGCCCTTCCCATCATGCCGCCCCTTGTGTGGCGCGGGGCGCGGGGTGGAGGCAAGGCCCGTGGACGGAGGCGTGGAGGGAAGGAGGTCAGAAGGGGAAGAAGGAGCGCCGCCCCGCGCGCTCGCCGCGCACCACCAGCCGGGCGCGGTCGGCCGCGAACTGCCGGCGCGCCTGCAGGCCGGGCAGGGCGATGCCATGCTCCCGGCACCAGCCGAAGAACTCTGTCGGCCGCATGGCGATGCGGATGACGCGGTAGCCCTGGCCCTCGGCGCGGCGGACGTCCCGGTGCGCGCCCTCGCGCCAGTCCTCGTAGCTGTCGCTCATATCCGGCATGGCCTCGCGGAACTGCTCGAAGGTCGCCGCGTCATACCAGGCAAAGCCCATCACAGGCTTCTCGCTCATCCACCGCTCCCACCATCCGTGCCGCGGGTGGCAGGATGGGACAGGCGGGTTAAGGAACCGCTAGCCCATGTCCCGATTCGCGCGGCAGGCGGGCAAGGGCCCAGCGCGCCGCGTCGGCGACCACCGGCGCCGGATCGCCGCACAGCGCGCCGGCCACGGGCCGCAGCGATGCCTCGCCGGAATTGCCGATGGCGATCAGCACGTTGCGGACGAAGCGGTCGCGCCCGATGCGCTTGATCGGCGAGCCGCTGAAGAGCGCGCGGAAGGCGGTGTCGTCCAGGGCCGCGAGTTCCGCCAGGCGCGGCGCCGTCAGGTCCGCGCGCGGCATCAGCCCCGGCTCGCGCGCGCCCCGGGCGAACTTGTTCCAGGGACAGACCGCCAGGCAATCGTCGCAGCCATAGATGCGGTTGCCCATCGCCGCGCGGAACTCCTCCGGGATCGGCCCCTTGTGCTCGATCGTCAGGTAGGAGATGCAGCGCCGCGCATCGAGCCGGTAGGGGCCGAGGAAGGCGTCGGTGGGACAGGCGGCGAGGCAGCGCGTGCAGCGGCCGCAATGATCCACCTCGGCGCCGGAGGGCGCCAGGTCGAGGGTGGTGTAGATCTCGCCCAGGAACAGCCAGGAGCCGAATTCGCGGCTGACCAGGTTGCTGTGCTTGCCCTGCCATCCGAGCCCGGCCTGCTGCGCCAGCGGCTTCTCGGCGACCGGCGCGGTGTCCACGAACACCTTGAGCGTGCTGTCGCGCCAGCGCTCGACCATCCAGCGCGCCAGCGCCTTCAGCCGCTTCTTGACGATGTCGTGGTAGTCCCGGTTGCGCGCATAGACGCTGATCGCCGCGCGGTCGCGCTGCTCCAGGATGCCGAGCGGATCCTCCTCCGGCCCGTAGTTCAGGCCGAGGGCGATGACGGAGACCGCCTCGGGCCAGAGCGCCTGCGGATGGGCGCGCTGCTCGGCGCGCTCGGCCAGCCAGCCCATCTCGCCCTGCAGGCCGGCGGCGAGGAAGTCGTTCAGGCGCTGCCGCACCTCGGGGCCGAGATGGGCCGGGGCGAAGCCCACGGCGTCGAAGCCGAGGCGCAACGCCTCGTCGCGGATCTCCGCCGCGCGGCCCTCCGGCGTCGTGGCGACGGAGGGCGCCCTACCCCCGGCCACGATAGCCGGGCACGTCCTGCGGCGGGATCCAGACCCCGCCGGGCGCCTCGCCCGTCTGCCAGAAGACGTCGATCGGGATGCCGCCGCGCGGATACCAGTAGCCGCCGATGCGCAGCCAGGCCGGCTCCAGCACCTCGGCGAGCTTCAGGCCGATGCCCACCGTGCAGGCCTCGTGGAAGGCGCCGTGGTTGCGGAAGCTGGTGAGGTAGAGCTTCAGGCTCTTGCTCTCCACCAGCCAGGCGCCGGGGATGTAGTCGATGACGAGGTGGGCGAAGTCCGGCTGGCCGGTGATCGGGCAGAGCGAGGTGAATTCCGGCGCGGTGAAGCGCACGCAATAGGCGGTGTCGGGATGCGGGTTGGGCACGCGCTCCAGCACCGCCTCCTCGGGCGATGACGGCTGCCGCGTCGCCTGCCCCAGCATGGTCAGGCCGGACACGTCGTGAGAGGTCGTCATGCGGCGGTCTCCTCGCTGCTGCGGCGCCAGCCGGCCTCGATGGCCGCGGCCTCGCCCTCGAAGCGGCCGGCCAGGATGGCCTCGCGCAGCCGCTGCATCAGCCGCTGATAGTAGCGGATATTGTGCCAGGTGAGCAGGATCGGTCCCAGCATCTCCCCGGCCTTGAACAGGTGCTGGAGATAGCCGCGTGAATGCCGCGCGCAGGCCGGGCAGTCGCACTCGGCGTCGAGCGGGGCGAGGTCGTCGGCATGGCGGGCATTGCGCATGTTGAGCACGCCGGCGCTGGTATAGGCGCGGCCGGTGCGGCCCGAGCGGGTCGGGATGACGCAGTCGAACATGTCCACCCCGCGCCGCACCGCGCCGATGATGTCGGAGGGCGTGCCGACGCCCATCAGGTAGCGCGGATGCGTCTCCGGCAGCATGCCGGCGCAGAAATCCAGCGTGCGGAACATCGCCTCCTGGCCCTCGCCGACCGCGAGCCCGCCGATCGCATAGCCCTCGAAGCCGATGCCGGTCAGCGCCCGGCTGCTCTCGGCCCGCAGATCCTCGAAGATGCTGCCCTGCTGGATGCCGAACAGGCCGTAGCCGGGGCGCGGCGTGAAGGCGGCGCGGGAGCGCGCGGCCCAGTCCATCGACAGCCGCATCGACTGCGCGGCGACCTCGTGCGTGGCCGGGAAGGGGGTGCATTCGTCGAAGCACATGGTGATGTCGGCATCGAGCAGATGCTGGATCTCGATGCTGCGCTCCGGCGTCACCCGGAAGCGCTCGCCATTGATGTGGCTCTGGAAGGTGACGCCGTCGCGGTCGAGCTTGCGCAACTGCGACAGCGACATGACCTGGAAGCCGCCGGAATCGGTCAGGATCGGCCCGTCCCAGTCCATCATCCGGTGCAGGCCGCCCAGCCGCGCGACGCGCTCCGCCCCCGGCCGCAGCATCAGGTGATAGGTGTTGCCGAGCACGATCCGCGCGCCCGTGGCGCGCACGGCATCGGCCGTCATGCCCTTCACCGTGCCGGCGGTGCCGACCGGCATGAAGACGGGGGTCGGCACCTCGCCATGGGCGGTGTGCAGCGTGCCGGCACGCGCCTTGCCGTCCTGGCACTGGCAGCTCCAGCGGAGTGTCATGGGGCGGCATCCTCCCGGAACAGCAGGCTGGCGTCGCCATAGGAGTAGAAGCGGTAGCGCTCAGCGATGGCATGGGCATAGGCGTCGCGCATCCGCGCCTGGCCCGCGAAGGCCGAGACCAGCATGAACAGGCTCGATCTCGGCAGGTGGAAGTTGGTCAGCAGCAGGTCGGCCGAGCGGAAGACATGGCCCGGCAGCAGGAAGATGTCGGTCAGGCCCTGGAAGGGATGGACGATGCCCTCGCGGTCCACCGCGCTCTCCAGCAGCCGCAGCGCCGTGGTGCCGATGGCGACGATGCGCCCGCCCCGCGCGCGGGCCTCGTTGATCGCCGCCGCCGCCCCGGGCGGGATCTGCCCCCATTCGGCGTGCAGCCGGTGCTCGCGCGGGTTCCCGGCGCGGATCGGCAGGAAGGTGCCGGCGCCGACATGCAGCGTCAGCGCCGCCTGGCCGACGCCGCGCGCCGCCAGGGCTTCCAGCAGGGCCGGGGTGAAGTGCAGGCTGGCGGTGGGCGCGGCGACGGCGCCGGGCCGCTCGGCGAAGATCGGCTGGTAATCCTCCCGATCCTCCGGCCGTGGCCCATCCGGCCGGGCGATATAGGGCGGCAGCGGGATCTCGCCGGCCCTCTCCAGCGCGGCGGCGAGCAGCCCCTGGTCCGGCCCGAAATCGATCAGCACCGCGCCGCCCTCCTGGCGCTCGACCACACGCGGCGCCAGCTCCGGCGCGCCCTCGATGGCGAGGATGTCGCCCGGGCGCAGCTTCTTCGCGTTGCGCACCAGGGCATGCCAGAGGCCCCCGGCCTCGGCCCGGTTCAGCATGATCTCGAGCCGCGCCTCGCCGCGCCGGGCGCGCAGCCTGGCCGGGATGACACGCGTGTCGTTCACCACCAGCAGGTCGCCGGGGCGCAGCCAGCCGGGCAGGTCGCGCACGCTCCCGTCGCGCAGCCCGTCGGGTGCGGCCACCAGCAGGCGGGCGGCATCGCGCGGGCGGGCGGGGGATTGGGCGATCAGCGCCTCGGGCAGGGCGAAATCGAAATCCTCGGCCCGGAGGGGGGGCAGGGCGGGGTCTGGGGTCATGGCGCTTGCGCGGCGGGCGGTAGCGGAGGGGGGAGGGGAAGGCAAGCGCGGCCTCGACATTTCCACCCCCCGGCCTGCTTCGCCGAGGGTTGCCGGGCCGCCCGGCCAAGGGCAGGCTTGCGCCCAACATGCGAGAGGGAAACGATCCATGAGCCTCAAGGGCGCGGACTGGCTGGCGCGCAGCATCGCGCGATCGGGCCAGAGCCATGTCTTCTTCATCGACGCGGTGTTGCGGCCGACGCTGATGGCGCTGCTGGCCGAGGGCGTGCAGCCGGTGCTGGCGCACTCTGAGAAGGGCGCGGCCTATATGGCCGACGGCTATGCCCGCGTCTCCGGCCGGCCAGGCATCGTCGCCGCCCAGTCGGTCGGCGCGGCGAACCTCGCGGCCGCCCTGCAGGACGCCTATCTCGGCCGCGCGCCGATGATCGCGCTGACCGGCCGCAAGCCCCCCTCCGCCCAGCACCGCAACGCCTATCAGGAGGTGGCGCACGCGCCGCTCTTCGCCCCCGTGACCAAGTGGGCGGCGGCGGTCGAGGAGGCGGCGGACCTGTCGCGCCTGTTCCGCCAGGCCTGGGCGGCGGCCACCAGCGCCCCGCCGCGCCCCGTGCATCTCGACCTGAACGGGCTGATGGGCGAGTTCGTCGAGCAGAGCGTGACCCCGGCCGAGCCCGCGGAGCTGACCGCCTGGACGGCGCCACGCCACCGGCCGGTGGCGGACGCGGCGGAGGTGGAGCGCGCCGCCGCCCAGCTGCGGCAGGCCGGACGCGTCCTCCTCCTCGCCGGCGACGGCGCGGCGCTCTCGGGCTGCGGCGCGGAGATCCTGGCGCTGGCCGAGGCGCTCCGGGCCCCCATCGCCACCAGCCTCGGCGCGCGCGACCTGCTGCCCTCGCGCCATCCGCTGAATGTCGGCGTCGTCGGCAGCTATTCCGCTCCGCCGGCCAACCAGGTGGTGCACGCCGCGGAGCTCGTGCTGATGGTGGGCGCCGATGGCGGCGACCAGCTCACCCATGGCTGGCGCGTGCCGCGCCCCGGCACGCCGGTCATCCAGATCGACGCCGACGCGCTGGAGCTGGACCGGATGCCAGCCGAGATCTCGCTGCACGGTGATCCGCGCGGCACGCTGCGGGCGCTGCTGGAGGCGCTGGGCACCGCGCCGCGCGACGACGGCTTCGCCCGCGAGGCGGCGGCGCTGATGGAGGAGTGGCGCGGCGCCATGGCCGGACGCCTGGCCAGCGGCGAGGCGCCGATCGACCCCGCCCGGCTCTGCGCCGAAATCTCCGCCGCCCTGCCGGAGGATGGCATCCTGGTGGCCGACACCGGCTATTCCGGCATCTGGACCGGCACGCTGGTGGAGTTCAACGGGGCCGGGCAGCGCTATCTGCGCGCCGCCGGCTCGCTCGGCTGGGCCTTCCCGGCCGCGCTCGGCGCCAAATGCGCGGCCGGGGCGCGCAAGGTGGTCTGCTACAGCGGCGACGGCGCGCTCTACTACCACCTGCCGGAGCTGGAGACGGCGAAGCGGCGCGGCATCGCCGTGACGCTGGTGGTCAACAACAACCGCGGCTTCGGCCAGGGCTGGCCGAACCTGCTGCGCGCCACCGGCAACCGGCCGGAGGTGGCGAACACCCTGCTGCGCTTCGGCGAGCACACCGATTTCTGCGCCATCGCGCGCGGCTTCGGCCTGCACGCCATCCGCGTCGAGCACCCCGACCGGATCGGCCCGGCGCTCCGCGAGGCCATGGCGAGCGACGAGACGGTGGTGGTGGAGGTGATGACCGGCATCGAGCACCGCGCGCCCGAGCCCTGGACCCCAGATGCGTGAACCCGGAGGGTTGAGTTCCATGAAGATCGCGATCATCGGCGCCGGGCTGATGGGCCATGCCCTGGCCCTGGTCTTCGCCATCGGCGGCCACCGCGTCAGGCTGACCGACACCAATGCCGAGACCCTGGCCCGCGCGCCGGGCCTCATGGAGACGGCGCGGGCGACGCTGGAGGCGGCGGGCGAGGCGCAGGGCCTGACCGGGGCCGGGCTGCGCGAGCGGGTGACGACGCATGGCGCCCTGGCCGAGACGGTGGCCGATGCCGAGCTGGTCATCGAGGCCATCGTCGAGAAGCCGGAGCCGAAGCGGGCGCTCTATGCCGAGCTCGACGCGCTGATGCCGAAGGACGCGATCCTGGCCAGCAACACCTCCTATCTCGACGTCTTCCCGCTGATGCCGCCCGCCCGCCTGCCGCGCGCCATCATCATGCACTGGTATACGCCACCCTATCTGGTCGATCTCGTCGACCTGGTGGGCAGCGAGCAGTGCCCGCCGGCGCTGGTCGAGGAGGTGGCGGCGATGCTGCGCGCCATGGGCAAGGTGCCGCTCGTCATGCGCCGCTTCCTGCCGGGCTACATCGCCAACCGGCTGCAATCGGCGCTCAGCCTGGAATGCTACCGGCTGATGGACGAGGGCTACGCCACGCCGCAGGAGATCGACGAGGCGATCATCCATGGCCTGGCGCTGCGCCTGCTGCTGCTGGGGCAGATGGCGAAGGGCGACTTCACCGGCCTGCCGCTCTCGGCCCATGCGCTGGCCAACCGGATGTACCAGCCGCCGGAGCCGAAGGGGCATAGCGAGACGCTCGACCGGCTGCTGGCCGAGGGCCGCACCGGCGTCATGTCCGGGCACGGCTTCTATGACTGGGAAGGCTCGCCCGAGGCGCTGTTCGCCGAGCGCGACAACCGCCTCTTCGCCCTGAAGCGCGCCCTGCGCCAGACCGGCCCCATGGCGGGCCTCGCCGCCGACACGAAGAAAGGATGACCGAGCGCATGATCCGCTACGACCTCACCGGCCGCACCGCCCTCGTCACGGGGGGCGCCTCCGGCATCGGCCTCGCGACCGTGAAGCTGCTGGCCGGTGGCGGCGCCCGCGTCGCCATCAACCATCTGGCCAACGATGCGCGCGGCGCGGCGGTGGTGGCCGAGCTGAAGGCCGCCGGGCATGACGTGATCGCCGCGCCCGGCAATGTCGGCGACGCCACGGACGGGCCGCGCATGGTGGAGCAGGCGGTGGCCGACCTCGGGGGCCGGCTCGACTACCTGGTCAACAACGCCGGCACGCCGGGCACCACCAGCCTGATCCCGCCGACAGCGATCGACCGCATCACCGAGGAGCTGTGGCAGACCGTGCTGCAGGTCAACCTGCTCGGCGTCTTCCGCTGCGCCAAGGCGGCAGCCCCGGCCCTGAAGGCGGCGCGTGGCGCCATCGTCAATGTCGCCTCCATCGCCGGGCTCGACAGCCCCGGCAGCTCGATGGCCTATGGCGCCACCAAGGCGGGCGTCGTCAGCCTGACCAAGAACCTGGCGCGCGGCCTGGCGCCGGAGGTGCGGGTCAATGCCGTGGCGCCGGGCGCGGTCGACTCCTCCTGGATGGTGGAATGGACCGAGGAGCGCCGCGCCGCCTCGGCCAGCAAGGCGTTGCTGAAGCGTCGCTGCCAGCCGGAGGATCTGGCCGAGGTGATCGGCTTCCTGCTGGCCGGCGCCGCGATGGTGACGGGGCAGACCGTGGTGGTGGATGGCGGGCTGACGCTGGAATCGCGCTAGGCTGGGCGCGGCCGCGCGGAGGGCAGGCTCCGCGCGGCGTTCAGCCGATCTCGGCCACGCATTCGATCTCCAGCAGGAATTGCGGCACGGGCAGGGCCGTGACGACCGCGGTGGTGCGGGCCGGCCAGGGCGGGCCGCCGAGCCATTCGGCGTAGAGGCTGTTCATCAGCGGGATGTCCCGCTCCCGCGTCAGCAGGACGTTCACCTTCACGATGCGGTCGCGCGTGGTGCCGGCCTCCGCCAGGACCTTGTCCAGCGTGTTCAGCACCGCCCGCATCTGCAGGCCGAAATCCTCCGCCGCCACCTGGAAGTTCTCGTCATGCGGTCCGACACCCGAGACGAAGAGCAGATTGCCGGTGCGCACCGCCATGGACAGCGGCGGCATGCGGCCGGGCTCGGCGGGCGGATAGTGTCGGGGCATGGCGGATTCTCCTCGGTCGATGCCGGAGGGTGGCTTGCCGGCATGCGCCTTGCAAAGCAGGATCGGCGACGCATCAGCAACCGCGCCCATGTCACCTTTTCAGCCGGACCATGACGATGATCAAAGCCGATAGCCAGGCCTTCCTCCGCGACCTCCACGAGCTGCGCAAGATCGGCGCCTTCAGGACCGGCGTGCATCGTCCGACCTACTCGCCGCAGGACATGGAATCGCGCCGCTGGCTGATGCGGAAGATGGAGGAGGTCGGCCTGGAGGCCTCGATCGACGGCATCGGCAATGTCTTCGGACGCCACCGGGGCGAGGGGCCGCACCTGCTGGCCGGCAGCCATATCGAAAGCCAGAACGAGGCCGGCTGGCTGGACGGCGCGCTCGGCGTGGTCGGTGCGCTGGCCATGGCGCGCGCCGGCCTGCCCGTCGATGTCTGCGCCTTCGCCGATGAGGAGGGGCATTTCGAGGGCGGCTTCCTGGGCAGCCGCTCGATCATCGGCGAACTGTCCGAGGAGGAGATCGACCGCAGCCGCAACCGCACCGACGGCACCCCGCTGCGCGAGGCCCTGAAGGCCGCCGGCCTCGAGGGCCTGCCGCGGACACGGATCGATCCCGCCCGCTACAAGGGCTTCTTCGAGATGCATATCGAGCAGGGCACGCAGCTCGAGCAGGCGGGCCTGCAGATCGGCGTCGTCACCGGCATCGTGGCCATCTGGCAGTGGCGCCTGGTGATCGAGGGGCAGCAGGACCACGCGGGCGGCACCACCATGGCCGAGCGCCGCGATGCCGGGCTCACCGCCGTGCGCTTGCTGGCGGCCATCGACGCCGAGTTCCCGCGCTTCTGCGGCGAGCGCAGCACCTGGACCACCGGCCGCATCACCCTCGATCCCGGCGCGCCGAGCATCATTCCCGGCAAGGCCGACGTGCTGTTCCAGTTCCGCGACGTGTCGATGGACAGGCTGCGCGAGATGGAGGCGGGGCTGCGCCGTCTGGTGCAGGAGAGCAACCGCCGCGAGCGCTGCCGGACGGAGCTCGTCGCTGTCGCCCAGGCCACCCCGGCGCTCTGCGACCCGGCGACCATGCGCGCCCTGCGGGGCGCGGCCGAGGCGCTGGCGCCCGGGAAGTGGCAGGACATGCCGAGCGGCGCCGGGCATGACGCGCAGTACATCGCCAAGGTGATGCCGGCCTCGATGCTCTTCGTGCCCTCGATCGGCGGCATCAGCCACCACTGGGCCGAGAACACTCCGGACGAGGACCTGGCGATGGGCGTCTCGGTGCTGGTGGAAGGCGCGCGGCGCTACCTCGCCGGTTCCAACTGACGCGCCTCGGCACGGACGGGGCGTGTCACCAGACGGGCCATGCCGCTGGCCAGCACCTCGGCCATGCACTGATAGCCGAGGTCGTTCATGTGGAAGCCGTCCTCCGAGAGCATCGGCACCGGCTGCGGCAGGGCCGCCCAGTAGCGCATGATGGCGTAGCGCCGCATCAGCGGCGCGCGCCTCTCCACCGCCACCCGGTCGACGCTCTGCACGAAGGTCATGTAGAGGTCCTGTTGCGGGATGTTCGGGAAGAACTGCGGGTCGATGATCAGCAGATCCCGGCCGCGCTCCTGCACGAAGCCGATCCCGTCCCGCATGACGCGGGAGAAGGCCTCGGCGGTGATGCCCTGCAGGGCATCGTTGGTGCCGAGCTGCCAGATCACGACATCCGGGGCCCAGCTGTCCACGGCGCTGCGCAGGCGGAGCAGGGTGGTCGAGGCGACCTCGCCGCCGATGCCGTCGTTGCGCACGGTGATGTCGGCGCCGGGCAGCAGCCGCTTCAGCGCCGTCTCCAGCCGCGGCGGATAGGCACGCTGCGGCGCGCTGGCGCCGATCCCGGCGGTGGAGGAGGAGCCGATGGCCAGGATGCGGACCGGCTGCTTCTCGCGCAGCAGCATCGACAGGCGCGGCAGGGTGAAGGCGAGGTCGCGCAACTCGTCCGGCACGGTGCAGGCCGTGGGCACGTTGTCAGTGCGCACTTTCGGCAGGTCGGGCGGTTCCGGCGCGGGGGATAGGCGCGGCGGCGGCCCGGCGGGGCGCGTCTCGGTCGGCACCTGCGCGCGGGAGGCGGCCGGGACGGCCAGCAGGGCCAGACCCAGCAGCAGCGGTGGGACCGGGCGGCGCATCAGCCCGGCCGCATCCGTGCCGGCAGCGCGGCGGGGTTCGGCCCGCGCCGCTTCGCCTTGCTGAGCATCCAGGCCACGGCGGCCTGCACCACCACGCCGGCCCCCACATAGGCGAGGTCGAAGGCGATGCCGCCGAAGCCGGTCTGCCGCAGCGCCACCCCGGTGATGCTGACCACCAGCCCGGTGCAGAAGACCGGCAGGGAATGACGGCCCAGCAGCGCCAGCGGATGGTTGGAGGCCACCCGCCGCGCCCAGCCCTGCAATGGCGAATGCGCGACGACGTAGCAGAGCGCCAGGACGTGCAGCAGCCGGGGCAGGGTCTGAAACTGCTTCTCCGGCACCGTGAGGAAGTCGGGCAGCGGCGCGAGCCATCCGGGCTGCGGCAACCCCGTGCCGCGCATCGCCACCAGCCCCAGGACCAGATAGGCGAGCGCCGCGTACCAGAGCAGGCGGTGATACGGGAAGGCGTGACCGAGCCGGCTGCGGCGCTCGCCCAGCGCGAAGCCCAGCACGAAGAGGAACTGCCAGCAGAGCGGGTTGAAGAACCAGCCGCCGGGCAGCGGGTCCGAGGGCAGGTTGGTGGCGGTGAGCCCGGCCGCGACATAGAGCGCGGCGGACAGGCCGACGGCGGTGGACAGGCTGCGCGCCGCCACCGCCAGCAGCAGCGGCAGGATGCCCACCAGGACGAAGTAGAGCGGCAGGATGTTCAGGAAGCCGGGCTGATAGCGCAGGGTGACGGCCGCGACCAGGGCCGTCGCCGGGTCCAGGATCAGCGGCTCGAGCGCGATCACCGTGAACAATCCGGCGTCACCGGTGCGGATGACCCCGAGGGAGAACACGGCAGCGCCCAGCACCACCAGCGCCAGGTGGGTGATGTAGAGTTTCACCGACCGGCTCATCAGCGCCATCGACACACCGAGGCGGTCGCCATCCGCGTACCTGCGGAAATACGCCGCGGCGGCGGCATAGCCGGCAAAGAGCACGAACAGGTCGGCGGCGTCCGAGAAGCCGAAGTTCTTGTGCGTGAACTGCTCGAGGACATTGCCGGAGACATGGTTGACGAAGATCGTGACGAGGGCGAGGCCGCGCCAGACATCGACGGCGGTGTCGCGCCTGCCGCCGCCTCCCGCCCCCTCGCTCTCGAATGGCGCCATGCCTGATCCTCGTGCCCTTCCGCCGGAAACGCCGCCGGGTCGGGTCGCCCTCTGGGATGGTCCCATGGGGCCGCCCGCGGGCCGGTTGCCTGCGCCTGTTCCTCCAACGCCGCAACCGGCGGTGGGTTATCGTGACGAAAGATTGCCGGCCGTTCAGGAACGGGCCAGCAGGGCGGCCGCCTCATCCGGCGGCAGCAGGTCCACGCCGACCTCCAGGCTGTGCCGCCCGCCGCCCAGGATGATGCCGCGGAGCGGCGAGATGTCGCTGAAGTCCCGGCCCCATCCGAGCACGACATGCTCGTCCCGCACGATCAGGTCGTTCGTCGGGTCAAGGTCCACCCAGCCCAGGCCCGGCCCCATCCAGGCGCCGACCCAGGCATGCGACTGGTCCGATCCCAGCCGGCGTTGCTGACCGGGGGGCGTGAAGGTGCGGATATAGCCCGAGACGTAGCGCGCCGGCAGGCCGAGGCCGCGCAGGCCGCAGATCATCAGATGCGTGAAGTCCTGGCAGACGCCGGCGCGTTGCGCCAGGATCTGCGTCACCGTCGTCGAGATGCCGGTCACGCCGGCGCGGAAGCTGAACTCGCGGCGGATGCGGGCCTTCAGCTCCAGCAGCCCCTCCAGCACCGGCCGGCCGGGCGGGAAGGAGGGGGCGACATAGTCCCGCGCCCCCACATGCTCCGGCAGCATGGGCGATGGATAGGTGAACTCCGCCGCCTCGGCATCGCCGGCCGCCGCCTCGACGACCGCTTCCCAGGCGGGGGTATCGGCCACCGCGGGCGCGGGCGGGAACTCCACCGCCACCTCGGATTCGGCCACCACCTCGAAGCGGGTATGCGGCCGGTCCAGGAACAGCCAGGTGACGCGGTTGCCGAAATGGTCCGTGGCGGTGGAGATCCGCGTCGGCTCCGGCGTGCAGGCCAGGCTGTCCCAGAGGATGCGCTGGTGCGGCAGCGGGCGCGGCGAGAGATGCAGCTGCTGCGTCGCCAGATCCACCGGCTCGGTATAGCGGTAGAGGGTGGAGTGCCGGACGCGCCAGTTCATGCGGTGCCCCAGAACTGCACGACCGGCTCGGGCTCGGCCATCTCGGGCCCCAGCGTCTGGGCGGGAGGCAGCAGGGCGAAGTAGCGGCGGTAGATGGTGTCGGAGAGGCCGGCGATCTCGCCCTCCATGGCGGCGAGCCGGGGCGCCAGGGCGACGGCCGCGCCGGCACCGTCGCGCGCCGCCAGGATGGCGGGCGGCATGGCCTCGGTCTCGGCCATCAGGGCGCGCACCTGGGGCAGCAGGCTGTCCTCCGGCTCGCCGCCCAGATCCTGCACGAGATGCAGCATGGCCTGGAGCTGGAAGGCCAGGCCGCGCGGATTGCCCGGATCGGCCAGCACCAAGTCGAGCGCCGGGGCAGCCTGCAGCACGCCCATGTAGCGGTTGCGGTAGGTGATGACGGAATCGCAGAGCTCGAGCGCCAGCCGCAGGCCGGTCTCGGCCCGCGCGGCCGGCTGGTCGAGCGCGATGCCGAGCTGCAGGACGATGCCGCGGGCCCGCTCGATGCGGCGGCCGAGGTCGAGGAAGGCATAGCCGCCGGCCCGTACCATGTTCTCGGCGGCGACCCCGGCGACGCCGGCGGAATAGCGCACCGCGCCGCCCAGCGCCTCCTCCAGCCCCTGCAGCCCGCGATGCTGCGCCGCCGCCTGGACCTGGACGGCGCGCAGCGGCAGGGTGAAGAGGCTGTGCATGTCCCCCGTCATGCGGTCGCGCACCGCCTCGACCAGCCGGCTGATCTCCTCGAACAGGTTGCCCAGCGCGCCGCCCTTCTGCAGGGCGCGCCACAGGGCCGGCTGCAGCGCGGCGGGGGCGGCGCCGTTGGGCATGTCCTCGGGCCGGACGAGGCGGGCATGGCGCAGCATGGCGGCGAGGGCGGACAGCTCGGCCATCTCGCGCGGCAGCAGGGGGCCGCGATCCAGCCGCGCCAGGGCGGCGCGCATCAGCCGTGCGCCGCTCTCCATCCGCTCGACATAGCGGCCGAGCCAGAACAGGTTGTCGGCCACCCGGCTGGGCAGGTCGCCGGTGGCGCGGCGGATCGCCAGCGGCGGGTGCGGCAGGGCGGAGGGGCCGAGGATCTGCGCCCCCTCCTCGCTGAGCACCCAGACATCCTTGGCCAGGCCACGCACCGGCAGCGGCGCGGAAAGACTCTCGCCCGGCGCCATCACCCGGGCCAGCCCGCCCGGCATGACCTGCCACTCCTGTCCGTCCTGGATCAGGTAGAGGCGCAACATGACGGGCTGCGGCACCAGCCGCCCCTCCTCGGCCACCGGAGCCTGGGAGGGCTGCACGTCGCGCGAGGCGGCGAAGTCCCGCGGCTGGCGGGCGATCCGCTCGAGCAGGGCCTCGCGCGCGGCGGGCTCCATCCGGTCGGGGTTGCGGCCGGGCCGGGTGGCGTCATGCGCCGAGCGGATCACCCACTCGCCCGGCTCGCGCAGCACCATCGCCCGGGCCTCCCCGTCGATCAGCCAGTGGGTCTCGACCGAGGGCAGCAGCAGCGGCTCGCCGAGCAGCCGCCGGCAGAGGGCGGGCATCAGCGCGGCCAGCGCGGGCGCCTCGGCCAGGCCGCAGCCGGGGGCGTTGAAGACACGCACGGCGCCATGCCGCATGGCGTCCATCAGTCCGGGAACGCCCGGCGCGTGGCCGCCGAATTCCAGCGGATCGAGGTCGCGGCCATCCATGCGGCGCAGCAGGACATCGACCGGCTGCAGGCCCTTCAGGGTCTTGAGGCAGACGCTGCCGCCCCGCAGGGCGAGGTCCCCCGGCTCGGCCAGGGCGCAGGACAGCTCGCGCGCCAGCAGCACATGCTCGAACCACAGCGGATGCCGGACCCCGGGGGTCAGCAGGGCGATATTGGCGTTCTCCCGCCCCGACGGGGCCAGGCGTTGCAGCGCGTCCTGCCAGCGGTCGAAGAAGGGCTGCAACGGCTGCACCTGCTGGGCGCGGAAGAGCTGCGGCAGCACCCGGCCCAGCATGCGCCGGTTCTCCTGCGCGTGGCCGAGGCCGGCGGCCCGGCTGGTGCGGTCCGCCACCACCTGCCAGCCGCCCGCGCCGTCGCGCACCAGGTCGGCGGCATAGGATTGCAGCAGGGGCAGCCGCGGCGGATGCGTGGCGCTGCGGCAGGGGCGCAGGAAATTGGCGTTGGCGAAGACCAGGCCCGGCGGCACCAGGCCCTCGGCCAGCAGATGCTGCGGCCCGTAGAGATCGGCCAGCACCAGTTCCAGCAGGCGGGCCCGCTGGGTCAGGCCGGCGGCCAGCCGGTCGAACTCGGCGGCGGGCAACGGCAGCGGCACCGGATCGCACCGCCAGGACCGGGCGGGCGCCTCGCCGGAGATGCCCGGCAGCATCGAGGTGATGCCCTCATCCTCGGAGGCGCGGTCCAGCCGCCGCCTCGCCTCGATCAGGCCGTTTCCGGCCTGGTCCTGGGGCAGGTCGGCCAGGGCCGAGAGCACGCCGCGCCAGTGCGGGCGGACACGACCATGGCCATCGACCATCTCGTCCGGCGAGGGCGGCAGGGCATTCACCCTGCGGGCGCTATCACGCGAAACGCCGCAGGTCGAGCGTCCTGCGCAGCTCCGGCGAGTCGATCACCACCGGGGCCGGGCTGGTGCCGGGGCTGTGGCCGAAGGGGAAGAAGCGGGCGCGGCGCCGGGCCTCGGCCTCGTTGGCATTGACCGGGAAGCGCTCGTAGTTGCGCCCGCCCGGATGCGCCACATGGTGGGTGAAGCCGCCGAGGGAGCGGCCCGTCCAGCTGTCCCAGAGGTCGAAGATCAGCGGTGTCTGCGCGCCGATCGCCGGATGCAGCGCCGAGGGCGGCGCCCAGGCCTTGAAGCGCACCCCGGCGACGAACTCGCCCGCCCTGCCGGTGGGTGCCATGGGCAGGGCGCGGCCGTTCACCGCCAGCGTGAACCGCTCCGGGGCGAAGCCGGTGGCGCGCAACTGCAGGCGCTCCGTGCTGCTGTCCACGTAGCGCGCCGTGCCGGAGCCGGTGCTCTCCTCGCCCAGCACGTGCCAGGGCTCCAGGGCGTGCCGCAGCTCCAGCCCGACCCCATGCAGCGCGACCTCGCCGACCTGCGGGAAGCGGAAGGCGAAATGCGGGTCGAACCAGGCGGCCTCCAGGGGGGCGCCGAGGCCCCGCAACTCCTCGATGGCATCGGCGAAGTCCTGCCAGGCGTAGTGCGGCAGCATGAAGTCGTCGTGCAGCCGGGTGCCCCAGCGGACCAGCCGCCGCTCATAGGGGTGCTGCCAGAAGGCGGCCACGGCGGCGCGCATCAGCAGCATCTGGGCGGCCGACATCTGCGGGGCGGGCGGCATCTCGAAGGCGCGGAACTCGACCAGGCCGCGCCGCCCCGCGCTCGAATCCGGTGAATACATCTTGTCGATGCAGAACTCGGTGCGGTGCGTGTTGCCGGTCATGTCGGCCAGGATGTTGCGGAACAGCCGGTCGGTCAGCCAGGGCGGCACCGGCTGGAAAGGCCTGATCTGCTGGAAGGCGATCTCGAGGTCGTTCAGCGAATCCTGCCGCGCCTCGTCGATGCGGGGGTGCTGGCTGGTCGGACCGATGAACAGGCCGGAGAAGAGGAAGCTCAGGCTCGGATGGTTGTGCCAGAAGCCGAGCAGGGACTTCAGCAGGTCTGGCCGGCGCAGGAAGGGGCTCTCCGCCGCCGTCTCGCCGCCCATCACCACATGGTTGCCGCCGCCGGTGCCGACATGGCGGCCGTCCAGCATGAACTTCTCGGCCGCCAGCCCTTCCTCGCGCGCCAGAGCATAGAGCTGCTCGGTGCGGGCGACGTGTTCGGGCCAGCTTGTCGAGGGGTGGATGTTCACCTCGATCACGCCGGGATCGGGGGTGACCGAGAAGCTGTTGAGCCGCGGGTCGGAGGGCGGGCCATAGCCCTCCAGGATGACGCGGCGCCGCAGGGCGGCGGCGGTGTCCTCGATGGCGGCGCAGAGGTCGAGCCAGTCCTCCAGCGCGTAGAGCGGCGGGAAGAAGACATGCATCCGCCCCTCCCGCGCCTCGACCGCGAGCGCGGTGCGGACCAGGTCCGGTTCCGGCCGGCCGGCCAGCGGGCGGGCCTCCGGGTAGGGCGCGCGGACGCCGCCCGGCAGCGGGGTGGGGCGGCCCTGGCGCAGGCTGGCGGCGGAGGGCAGGGGGCCGGGCGGCGGGCCGCGCTCGAAGCCCATGCCGGTGTGGCTGACGCGGTCCGCCTCGGTGTCGTGCACCCCCTGGCCGTGCACCGGCACGCCGCCTGCCTCCGTGGCGCGCTGGCGGAAGGACTGCGCCGGCGGCAGGGCCTGGCGCGGCGCGAAGGGATCGACCTCGAACTGCGCCGGGATGCTGGCCGCATCGGCCCAGGGCAGGCTGTCGAGCGGCAGGCGGAAGCCGAGCGGACTGTCGCCGGGGATCAGGAAGATCGGGTCGTCCTCGCGGAAGAACCAGCGGCCTGTCTCCCAGGCCCGGCCGTCGGCGCGGCGGCGCAACGGCAGCACCGAGCCGACGCTGGCCGCCAACCCCTGGCCGAAGACGCGCGCCAGCCGGGCGCGCTCCAGCGGGTCCCGCAGCCTGGAATCCTCGGCGATGACATTCGCCGGGAGCCGGTTCTCCTTCCAGAGATGATAGTGGATGTCCTCATGCGCCGGATGCACGTGGCGCGGATCGAGGCCGAGGCGCAGCGCCAGGGCGGCGGCGAACTCCGCCGCGTCGGCCGCCGTGGCGTCGTCCACATGGTCGTCATCGGCGAGCCAGGTGGGGTCGGTCCAGACCGGCTCGCCATCCTTGCGCCAGAAGGCGTTCAGCGCCCAGCGCGGCAGCTGCTCGCCGGGGTAGTGCTTGCCCATGGCGTATTGCACCACGCCGCCCGGCGCCCAGAGCGGCATCAGCCGGTCGAGCAGCCGCCCGGCCAGCCGGCGCTTGGTCGGGCCGAGGGCGGCGGTGTTCCACTCCTCCCCCTCCTGGTCGGAGGCGGAGACGAAGGTCGGCTCGCCCCCCATGGTGAGGCGGATGCCGCCCCGCTGCAGCTGCGCGTCCACCGTCTCGCCGGCCTGCAGGATCGCCTGCCAGGTCGCATCGGAATAGGGCTTGGTGACGCGCGGCGTCTCGCGCACCCGGGCCACCTCCATGGCGAAGTCGAAGCTGACCTCCGCCTTGGTCATCAGGCCGCTGATCGGCGCGGCGGATTGCGGCTCCGGCGTCGCGGCCAGCGGGATGTGGCCCTCGCCGGCCATCAGCCCCGAGGTGGCATCGAGCCCGACCCAGCCGGCGCCGGGCAGGTAGACCTCGGCCCAGGCGTGCAGGTCGGTGAAATCGGCGGCGGGGCCTTCCGGCCCCTCCAGCGGCTTCTGGTCGGCGACGAGCTGGATCAGGTAGCCGGAGACGAAGCGGGCCGCGAAGCCGAGGTTGCGCAGCAGCTGCACCAGAAGCCAGGCGCTGTCGCGGCAGGAGCCCTTGCCGTTGCCGAGCGTCTCCTCCGCCTCCCAGACGCCAGGCTCCATGCGGACGATGTAGGAGACGCGCTCGCCGATGCGCCGGTTCAGGTCCATCAGCAGGCCGACCGTGCCCTGCTCGCCGCGCGGCACCTCGTCGAGCAGGGCCCGCAGCAGCGGCCCCGGCGCCGGGACCCTGCGGAACGGCGCCAGCTCCTGCTCCAGCACCGGGTCGTAGCTGAAGGGCCAGGTCTCGGCCTCGGGCTCGAGGAAGAAGTCGAAGGGATTGATCGTGGCCATGTCGGCCACGAGGTCCACCGTCACGTCGAAATGCGTCACCGGCTCCGGGAAGACCACGCGGGCCAGGAAGTTGCCCTGCGGGTCCTGCTGCCAGTTCAGGAAATGCAGCTTCGGCGCGATCGTCAGCGCATAGGAGAGGATCGGCGTTCGGGCGTGCGGGGCGGGCCGCAGCCGGATGGTCTGCGGCCCGAGCGTGACCGGACGGTCATAGCGGTAGCTGGTGCGATGGGTCAGCGCGACGTGGATGGACATGCAGGCTCCCGGCAGGACTTCCTGCGATGCAGCATAGGCATGGCCTTGGCGGCGGTGGAACGGTTCCTGTTCCGGAATTCGCCCGGGCGCGCCGATTCCGGCTCAGCGGCGGGGCGAACCGTCCATGCGGCGCAACTCCGCGTTGACCGCGCCTGCCGCCTCCGAGGCCCGCGGCGGGCGCGGCAGGGCGGACAGGCGGCGCAGGGTGGCGGCGCCGCCGAAGGTGAAGTCGGGGCCGGAGAGGGCGGCCTCGGCGCTGGCCATGCGGCCGTCGCGCACCGCAGCGGCGGCCTGCCGCAGCGCCGCCATCACCGCCTCCGGCGCCGCGGCGCGGCGGGTGGCGAGGTGATCGCGCGCCTGGTCCCGCGCCTGTTGGAGCTGGATCACGACGGTGGGGGAGACCTGGGCGGTGTAGAAGGGGTCGGTCGCCAGCGCCTGGGCCAGGAACTCGATCTGCACCAGGGCCAGCGCCGCCTGGTCCGGCTGGCCCTGCCAACGCGAGAGGTCGCCGAACTGCCGCGGCGCATTGAGCGCGGCGCCGCGGACCGGGTCGCCGAAGCCCCAGAGGTGGCTCCGCGCCGCGTCGTCGGCGCAGGCGGCGAGCAGGGCCAGGGGAAAGGCCAGGGGAAGGGCGGAGAGCAGGGCGCGGCGCTTCATGCCCGCAGGATAGGCCTTTCCACCCTCCGATCCCAACCATGCTTGCGTGACCGCCCGCGCCGGCTGCGGTGCTTCCCTGCGCGATCCGCCCTTGCCCGGCGCGCCCGCCGCTGCCACACAGCCGCCGCCCGTGCATTGCGGCGTGCCGCCCGCGCGGCGCGGTGCTAAAGCCGGGCAGCCGCTCCGGCCGCCGTGCTCCGCGCCCCGGATGCGGCACCTCGCGCAGACCCTCACGGACCCACGGTGCATCCGGCCCAGGACCCATGACCGAAGACCCGCCCAACCCCGCTCTGCTGCCCTCCGGCCTGAACGACCTGCTGCCCCCCGAGGCGGCGCAGGAGGCCACGCTGGTGGAGGCGATGCTCGCGGTCTTCGCCGGCCATGGCTACGAGCGGGTGAAGCCGCCTCTGCTGGAGTTCGAGGATTCCCTCCTGGCCGGATCCGGCGCCGCGATGGCCGAGCAGACCTTCCGGCTGATGGACCCGGCGAGCCACCGCATGATGGGGCTGCGCGCCGACATCACGCCGCAGGTGGCGCGCATCGCCGCCACCCGGCTGGGCGACGTGCCCCGGCCGCTGCGGCTCTCCTATTCCGGGCAGGCGCTGCGGGTCAGCGGCAGCCAGCTCGCGCCGGAGCGGCAGATCCCGCAGGCGGGGATCGAGCTGATCGGCGCCGACAGCGCCGAGGCCGATGCCGAGGTGGCGCTGCTCGGCGTCGAGGCGCTGGCCGCCATCGGCATCGCCGCGCCCAGCCTCGACATCACCCTGCCCACCATGGCGCCCGCCCTGCTGGACGCCGCCGGGGGGGCGGGCGAGGCGCGCCGCCGCCTGGCCCGGGCGCTGGACCGCAAGGACGCCGCCGCCGTCACCGAGCTGGCCGCCATCGCGGGGCCGCCGGCCAATGGCCTGACCGCGCTGCTGACCGCGGCCGGCCCGGCCGCCCGCGCGCTCCAGGCCCTGGCCGATGCCGAGCTGCCGCCCGCCGCCCGCGCCATCGCCGACAATGCCGCCGCCATCGTCACCGCCATCCGCGCCCGCGCGCCGGGGCTGCGCATCACCCTCGATCCGGTCGAGTTCCGCGGGCTGCGCTACCATGTCGGCGTCGCCTTCACCCTCTACGGCCCGGGCCGCACCGGCGAGCTGGCGCGCGGCGGCCGCTACCGCAGCGGCGAGGAGCCGGCGACCGGCCTGACCCTCTATCCCGACGCGGTGCGCCGCGCGGCCCCGGCCGCTCCGCCGCCGCCGCGCGTCTTCCTGCCGCTCGGCGCCGATCCGGTTGCGGCGGCGCGGCTCCGGACCCAAGGTTTCATCACGGTGGCGGCGCTGTCGGCCGCCGACACGCCGCAACGTCTGCGCTGCGGCCACATCCTGCGCGGCGGCAGCGCCGCGCCGATCGAGGAGAACGCGTAGCCATGGCCAATGTCGCCATTATCGGCGCCCAGTGGGGTGACGAGGGCAAGGGCAAGGTCGTCGACTGGCTGGCCAGCCGGGCCGATATCGTCGTGCGTTTCCAGGGCGGCCACAATGCCGGCCATACCCTGGTCGTCGGCAACCAGACCTACAAGCTCTCGCTGCTGCCCTCGGGCGTGGTGCGTGGCAAGCTGGGCGTCATCGGCAATGGCGTGGTGCTGGACCCGGAGGCGCTGCTCTCCGAGATCTCCAGGGTGCGCGGCCAGGGCCTCGATGTCGGCCCGCACAACCTGCGCATCGCCGAGAACGTGCCGCTGATCCTGCCGCTGCACCCCGCCATCGACAAGGCGCGCGAGGAGGCCCGCGGCGAGGCCAAGATCGGCACCACCGGGCGGGGCATCGGTCCCGCCTATGAGGACAAGGTGGCGCGCCGCGCCATCCGCCTCTGCGACCTGGCCGAGCCGGAGACGCTCTCGGCCAAGCTCGACGAGCTGCTGCTGCACCACAACACGCTGCTCAAGGGCCTCGGCGCGGCCACCTTCGAGAAGCAGGCGCTGCTGGATGGGCTGGTGGCGCTGGCGCCGAAGCTGCTGCCCTATGCCGAGGCGGTGTGGGAGCGGCTGGACGGGGCGCGCCATGCCAACAAGCGCGTGCTGTTCGAGGGCGCGCAGGCGGTGATGCTGGACGTCGATCACGGCACCTATCCCTTCGTCACCTCCTCCAACACCGTCGCCGGCAATGCCGCCGCGGGGTCGGGCATCGGGCCGCACGGCATCGGCACGGTGCTGGGCATCGCCAAGGCCTATACCACCCGTGTCGGCTCGGGCCCGTTCCCGACCGAGCTGTTCGACGATGTTGGCAAGCGCCTGGGCGAGCGGGGCCGCGAGTTCGGCACCGTCACCGGCCGGCCGCGCCGCTGCGGCTGGTTCGATGCCTGCCTGGTGCGGCAGGCGGTCAAGGTCGGCGGCGTGCAGGGCCTGGCGCTGACCAAGCTCGACGTGCTCGACGGCCTGACGGAGCTGAAGATCTGCACCGGCTATGACATCGACGGCGAGGTGGTGAAGCGCCTGCCGGCCGCGCTCGGCGCCCAGGCCAAGGCGAAGCCGATCTACGAGGTGCTGGAAGGCTGGAGCCAGTCCACCCAGGGCGCGCGCTCCTGGGCCGAGCTGCCGGCGACCGCCATCAAGTACGTCAAGCGCATCGAGGAACTGGTGGAGGCGCCGGTGACGCTGCTTTCCACCTCGCCGGAGCGCGACGACACCATCCTGGTGAGCGACCCCTTCGCGGGCTAGGGCGGAGGCCGGCCGGGAAGGAGCCTCCGTCCGGAATCCCGCCAGCGGAACATCTCAATATCGGAACGAAAAAGCACCTCCGGAGATTCTGACAATCTCCGGAGGACACGCCCATGTCACTCCCGATTTGTGAGATTCTGTCGCCCCATGCCGGGCCCTTCCCCATTCGGGGGAGGCGAAACTGCATGAGGCCCGTATGGCGATCTATCGCGGCACCCTGGGGAACGACGTCATCAACCTGTTCTGGCACCGGGAGGGGGACACCATCCTCGGTGACGGCGACGCCGATCCGAACGCTCCGCCGGGCGACAATGTCATCATCGCGGGCCACGGCGCCGATACCATCCATGCCGGCTACGGGCGTGACAGGGTGTCCGGCGGCGCGGGCGACGACCTGATCCATGGCTATGGCCCGGCCGGGCCGAGCGCCGGGGCCGTGGACGCCTTCGCCGCGCGGGACCTGGGCGACCACCTCGACGGAGGTCCGGGCCAGGACGTCATCCTGGGCGGCGGCGGGGCCGATCTGCTCCTGGGCGGCAGCGGCGACGACCAGCTTCGCGGCGGCAGCGGCGACGACATCATCCTGGGCGGCGAGGGGAACGACCTCATCGGCAGCGGCAGCGGCGCCGACCGGCTCTGGGGCGGCGCCGGCGGCGACATCTTCGTCTATGCCTACAGCAGCTTCAGCGAGGAAGCGGCGGATGCCAATGGCGGCATCGACACCATCATGGACTTCCAGCCCGGCGAGGATCGCATCGACCTGCGCGGCTATGGGCTGAGTGAGGCGGCGGTGGCGGTGACGCCGCAGCCCTGGGGGCTGTCCCTCGACTTCACCGCCGTCTACGAGCCCGCCGGGATCCATCTGTACGGTGTCGCCGCCCTGCAGGCGGGGGACATCCTCTTCGCCTGACGGGCGCGGGCGCGCTCCCTCAGCCGCCCGCCGCCGACCGCAGGCCCTCCCGCGTCCGGCGCACCTGCTCGGGCGTCACCGGCGGGGCGGCATTGCCCCAGCTGTTGCGAATGTAGCTCAGCACATCCGCCACCTGCCGGTCGCTCAGCCGCCAGCCCAGGGAGGGCATGGCCGGCGCCGTCGGCGCGCCCGGCGTCGCCACCGGGCGGGAGCCCTCGACCACCATCCGGATCAGGCTGGTCGGATCGGGCGCCTGCACATGGGCGCTGCCGGCCAGCCGCGGGAAGAGCATGGTCACGCCCTGGCCCTGACTGACATGGCAGGCGGAGCAGGTGTCGGCGTAGATGGCGCCGCCGGTGCGCAGGCGCGGGTCCTCCGCCGCCAGCGGCGCGGGCTTGGCGGCGGGGTCGGGCACCTCGCGCAGATAGGCCGCGATGGCGCGCAGATCCTCCTCCCTCATGTGCATGGTGGAGTTCTCCACCACCTCCGCCATCGGGCCCGAGGCCATGGCGTGGCGGTTGGCGCCGGTGCGGAGGTACTGCACGATCTCCTCCGCGCTCCAGCCGCCCAGGCCCTGCCAGGGGTTGCCGGTGATCGGCGGCGCGTACCAGCCCTGCAGCACCGCGCCGCGCAGCGCCTCGCCCGACCTGTCGGCGCCCAGGAAGGTCTTCGGCGTGTGGCAGGTGCCGCAATGGCCGGCGCCCTCCACCAGATAGGCGCCGCGATTCCACTGCTCGGACCGGTTCGGGTCGGGCCGGAAGCGGCCGGGCGAGAAGTTCAGCGTGTTCCACACCCACATCACCGCGCGGATGTTGAACGGGAAGGGAAGCTGATTGGGCTCGATCGCGTTCCGCACCGGCTCGACCGTGCGCAGATAGGCCCAGATGTCGCGCACGTCGCGCTCCGACATCCTGGTGTAGGCGGTGTAGGGCATGGCCGGGTAGAGCCGCTTGCCGCCGGCGGCAATGCCCTCATGCATGGAGCGGAGGAACTCCTCCTCGCTCCAGGCGCCGATGCCGGTCTCGCGATCGGGGGTGATGTTGGGCGCGACCAGCGTGCCGAAGGGCGTCTGCAGTGCCACGCCGCCGGCGAAGGGCGGGCCGCCCCGCAGCGTGTGGCAGCCGGTGCAGTCGCCCTGCGCCGCCAGGTCGCGGCCGCGCTCGATGCGCTCGAAGGAGGGCATCTGCGCGGCGGCCGTGCCGGCCAGGCCGAGGATCAGGCCGAAGGCGAGTCCGGCGAGGCGCCGGGCGGAGGCGTTCATCCTCATGCCGGCACCAGCGGTCCCGGGGCCGCGAGATAGCGCGTCCGGATGGCATCGGCGGCCTTGAAGGCCAGGGCGCCCACCGTGCCGGTCGGATTGTAGCCGGAGTTCTGCGGGAAGGCCGAGGCGCCGACGACGAAGAGGTTCGGCACGTCCCAGCTCTGCAGGTACTTGTTGACCGCGCTGGTCGTCGGATCGGCGCCCATGATCATGCCGCCCACCACATGGGTCGACTGGTAGGGCACGCTGGACCAGTGCCCGTCGCGCACCGTCTCCACCACCTGGCTGGCGCCCATGGCGCGGCCGATCTCCGCCGCCCGCGCGGTGACGTAGCGCGACATGCGCCGGTCGTTCTCCGGGAAGTCGAAGGTGATGCGCAGCAGGGGGCGGCCCAGCCTGTCGGTATAGGTCGGGTCGAGATCGAGGTGGTTGGCCGGGCTGGAATAGGAGCTGGACTCGGCGCTGACGTTCAGGTTGGCCTGGTAGTACTTCACCGTCGCCCGCTTCCAGGCCGAGCCCCAGCGCGGCGTGCCCGGCGGCACCGGCCGCTGCGCGATGGGCGTGGCGCCGACCGGGATGCAGCGCACGCTGCCGCCGCCGAAGAAGCCGAGCCCCCCATGGTCGAAGTTGTCGTTGTTCAGGTCGTCGATGGCCATGCCGATGGCGCCGCCGCCGATGAAGGTGTTGAACACCTTGTCCTCGAAGTAGCACTGCGCGCCATTGCCCATCTGGTACGAGAAGTTGCGCCCGATGGTGCCCCGCCGCGTGCGCGGGTCGTAGGTCTCGCCCACGCCGGAGAGCAGCATCAGCCGCACATTGTCGAGCGTGAAGGCGGTGACGACGACGAGGTCGGCGGGCTGCTCCCATTCCTCTCCGTCGCTGTCGAGGTAGATGACGCTCCGCACCTGTCGGCGGCTGGGGTCGAGACGCAGGCGCAGCACCTCGCAGAGCGTGCGGAGCTCGAAGTTCGGCTTGCGCATCAGCACGGGCAGCACGGCGGTCTGGGCGCTGGCCTTGGAATAGTTGGCGCAGCCGTAATTGGTGCAGAAGCCGCAATAGGTGCAGGGCCCCATGGCGACCCCGAGCGTGTTCACATAGCCCTGGGAGAGCAGCGCCGAGGGCGCGGGGAAGACATGGTAGCCCAGGCCGCGCGCCGCCTCGGCGAACAGCGTCGGGCCGTAGGGCTGGCGCATCGGGGGCAGGGGATAGTCCCGCGCGCGCGGCCCCTCGAAGGGGTTGCCCCCCTCCTCGATGCGGCCCTGGATGTTGCCCGCCTTGCCGGAGATGCCGGCCAGATAGTCGAACCTGTCATAGAAGGGCTCCATCTCCTCCCAGTCGGTGCCCCAGTCCTGCACCGAAAGCTCCTCCGGGATGGCGGCGGCTCCGTAGCGTTCCGTCAGGTGGCTGCGCAGGCGGAAATCCGTGGGATGGAAGCGATAGGTGATGCCGGCCCAGTGGATGCCCGCGCCGCCCACCCCGTTGCCGGGATGGAAGCTGCCCCATTCGCGCATCGGCAGCGCGGTCTGGCTGGCGTTGTTGCGGGTGGTGACCGTGACCTGGGCGGGGGAGACCATCAGCTCGCGGCGGCGGGCGAAACGCAGCTCGTCCGGCGCCACCCCGATGTTGAAATCCGCCGCCGTGTCGCGCCAGGGGCCGCGTTCCAGCGCCACCACGTCCAGCCCTTCCTCGGTCAGCTCATTGGCGATGATGGAGCCGGACCAGCCAAGCCCGACCACCACGACATCCCGGCGGGGAAGCAGGCGCGCCACCGCCTCAGCCTTCCCGGATCCAGCCGGCGCGGCCGGCGATGCTGACGGGCGGCAGGTCGAGCTTCTGATTGTGCCGATCGACGAAGTCGCGGAAGTCGTAGCGGGTGCCGGGAAAGCCCAGCATCTTCCAGCTCACCATGTCGCGGTTGCCGCCATGGATCGGGTCGGCGAAGAAGCCCTCCATGGTGTTGCCGAGAAGCTGGTCGAAGAAGAGCTTCTCGTCCACACCCCTGAGGCCGGCCTCGCCCTTCTCCATGGCGGCGAGGAGACGGTCGCGCTCCTCCGGCGGCAATTCGGCGAAGCCACGGCCGCCCAGTCGTTCGCGGCAATGGGTGTCGAGCGACGCCAGGCCGCGGCGATAGGTCATCGCGGGGGTGGTGTTCTGCTGGAAGCCCTGTTCCGGCGTTCCGGCCTGGAACGGCGCGCGCATATAGGCCCGCTCGGCACGGCCATAGGGACCGGCGAGCTGACGGTCGATGAACTCGGCGCAGCCCGCCTCCTTGCCGCTCATGCTGAGCTCGTCGCGCGGGATCAGCCGCTCCACCGCCGCTTCCACGGCCTGCGCCTCCTCCAGGGTGAAGTACTGCCAGGGGCCGGGGCGGAAGGGGCGGGGCGGATCCGCGGCGAAAGGGGTCCAGGGCAGGCCACCCTGGATGCTGCGGCCGAGGGCGCCGCCGGAGGCGCCCAGAAGCAGCGCGGCGGAGGCGAGGAGAAAGCGTCGCCTCCCGGGCGACGGAAGCAGGGCGGTCATGGCGGCACCTTGGGCAGGGGCTGCTACCGGAATACCAAGTTGAGGTAAGCCGTTGCGCTACAAGGTGGCCATGATTCTCGCATTCCGGTGAAAACGGAAAAGGGGCGGGCCCCCCCCCCCCCCCCCCCGCCGCGGGGGGGGGGGGGGGG
>NZ_JBSXMU010000037.1:0-32636 GCF_054073225.1 Teichococcus aerofrigidensis | reverse complement strand
GGTCCGGGGCGATTGCGGCGGGCGGAGCGGCGGGGCCTGCCGGCGCCCGTGGCGGCGGGCCTGCCGGCGCTGTGGCGGGGCGGCGACCTGCTGGGCGTGCCGGCGCTGGGCCTCGGCGTCGCGGCGAAGGCGGAATTCTCTCCCGCCGGAGGGCCGATCTGAGGCTATAAATGTCGTCCGTGTAAGATCAGGCGTACGGCGTGGTTTCGGAATTGCGTCGGGCGCCCTATCTTACGCAGGCGCCGGGCCGGCATGTGCAGGCTGGCCGGCACACGGATGGGAACCGCACGGTGAACAATTTCGGCCGCAATCTGGCGCTTTGGGTGATTGTGGCGCTGCTTCTGGTGGCGCTGTTCAATCTGTTTCAGCCTTCGTCCTCGAACCGCCAGACGGGCCAGCAGGTCGCCTACAGCGACTTCCTGAATGAGGTGAATGGCGGGCGCGTCCGCGATGTCACCATCCAGGGCCGCACCCTGACGGGGCAGCTCGCGGATGGCCGCAACTTCTCCACCTACACGCCCGAGGATCCGAGCCTGGTCAGCCGGCTGACCGACAAGGGCGTGCGGGTCGTGGCGCGGCCGGAGGAGAGCGACGTCAACCCGCTCTTCCACTACCTGCTCTCCTGGTTCCCGATGCTGCTGCTGATCGGCGTCTGGATCTTCTTCATGCGCCAGATGCAGGGCGGCGGCGGCCGGGCCATGGGCTTCGGCAAGTCCCGCGCCCGGCTGCTGACCGAGAAGCAGGGCCGCGTCACCTTCGAGGACGTGGCCGGCATCGACGAGGCCAAGGGCGAGCTGGAGGAGATCGTGGACTTCCTGCGCGACCCGCAGAAGTTCCAGCGCCTCGGCGGCAAGATCCCCAAGGGCGTGCTGCTGGTCGGCCCCCCGGGTACCGGCAAGACGCTGCTGGCCCGCGCCATCGCCGGCGAGGCCAATGTGCCGTTCTTCACCATCTCGGGCTCCGACTTCGTCGAGATGTTCGTGGGCGTCGGCGCCAGCCGTGTGCGCGACATGTTCGAGCAGGGCAAGAAGAACGCGCCCTGCATCATCTTCATCGACGAGATCGACGCGGTGGGCCGCCATCGCGGCGCCGGCCTCGGCGGCGGCAATGACGAGCGCGAGCAGACGCTGAACCAGATGCTCGTCGAGATGGACGGCTTCGAGGCGAATGAGGGCGTCATCCTCATCGCCGCCACCAACCGCCCCGACGTGCTCGACCCCGCCCTGCTGCGCCCCGGCCGCTTCGACCGCCAGGTGGTGGTGCCGAACCCGGACGTGCAGGGCCGCGAGAAGATCCTGCGCGTGCACATGCGCAAGGTGCCGCTGGCCTCCGACGTCGATCCGAAGACCATCGCGCGCGGCACGCCGGGCTTCTCGGGCGCCGATCTCGCCAATCTGGTGAACGAGGCGGCCCTGCTGGCCGCCCGCGGCGGCCGCCGCACCGTCGGCATGCACGAGTTCGAGATGGCCAAGGACAAGGTGCTGATGGGCGCCGAGCGCCGAAGCCTGGTGATGTCGGACGACGAGAAGAAGATGACCGCCTATCACGAGGCCGGTCATGCCCTCGTCGCCCTGCATGAGCCGGAATGCGATCCGGTGCACAAGGCCACCATCATCCCGCGCGGGCGGGCGCTCGGCCTCGTCATGTCCCTGCCGGCCGGCGACCGCTACAGCAAGCACAAGAGCAAGCTGAAGGCGGAGCTCGCCATGGCCATGGGCGGCCGTGTCGCCGAGGAGCTGATCTTCGGCTCCGACAAGGTGTCCAACGGCGCCTCAGGCGACATCAAGATGGCCACCGACCAGGCCCGCCGCATGGTCACCGAATGGGGCATGAGCGAGAAGCTCGGCATGATCGCCTATGGGTCGAACGACCAGGAGGTCTTCCTCGGCCATTCCGTGACCCAGTCGAAGAACGTCTCGGAGGCCACGGCGCGCGAGATCGACGCCGAGATCCGCAGCATCATCGACGACAGCTACGCCCGCGCCAAGCACACGCTGCAGACCCATATCGAGGAGCTGCACGCCCTGGCCAAGGGGCTGCTGGAGCACGAGACCCTCTCGGGCGATGAGATCCGGCTGGTGATCCGCGGCGAGCCGGTGGTGCGCAACCGCCCCGACGAGCCCACCCCGGCCGGGCGGGGCAGCGTGCCGAGTTCCGGCCGGCCGCGCCCCGGCGGCGGTCCCGGCCTGAGCCCGGCGCCGCAGCCGGGCACCTGAGCCGCCCGTCGCCTCCACGACCGGCCTGCGTTAAGAAGGACCCCCTCTGGGGTCCTTTTTTCATTCGGGGAGATGGCCGGGATGGCCGAGCGCTGGATCGAGCCGCTGGGCCTGTTGCAGGGCGCCGCCGCGCTCCAGGCGTTGCGGGATGGTCATGCCCTGCCGCTGGCGGGCGGCCCGGCGGCCTTCGCCCTGGTCCGCCTGATCGAGGACCGGCGGGACCTCGGCATCCATTCCGCCCGCGGCCTGCCGCCGGGCTGGGAGGCGCTGCTGCCGCCCCTGATTCGCCGCCCCCAGGCCTTCGCCGGCCTTCCGGACGACCGGCCCCTCGTCATGGGCATCCTGAACGCCACGCCGGACAGCTTCTCCAATGGCGGCCAGCATCTGGACCCCGCCGCCGCCATCGCCGCCGGCCATGCCATGCTGGAGGCCGGGGCCGATATCCTCGACATCGGCGGCGAGAGCACCCGCCCCGGCGCGCCGCCGGTGACGCCGGAGGAGGAGATCGCCCGCATCCGCCCGATCCTGCGCGAGCTGGCCAAGGCGGCGGTGGTCAGCGTCGACACCCGCCACGCCGCCACCATGCGCATGGCGCTGGAGGAGGGGGCCGAGATCGTCAACGACATCACCGCCCTGCGGCAGGACGCGGCCTCGGTGCGGCTGGTGCAGGAGGCGCGGGCGCCGGTGGTGCTGATGCACATGCCCGTGCTCGACCCCCGCCGCATGCAGGAGGCCACCGGCTATGCCGATGTGGTGCTGGAGGTGGCGCGCTTCCTGCGCCAGCGTGTCGAGACGGCCGAGGCGCTGGGCATTCCGCGCGGGCGCATCGCCATCGATCCGGGGCTGGGCTTCGGCAAGACGGCGGCGCAGAACCTGGCCCTGATGGAGCGCCTGCCGCTGCTCGCCGGCATCGGCTGCCGGATCCTCGTCGGCGCGTCGCGCAAGCGCTTCGTCGGCAGCGTGACCGGCGTCGCCACGCCGGCCGGCCGGCAGGCGGGGAGCCTGGCGGTCGCGCTGGCCGCCGCCGCGGCCGGGGCCACGATCCTGCGCGTGCACGATGTGGCGGAGACGGCGCAGGCCTTGCGCATGTGGCGGGCCTGCGCCGAGGGACGCTCGGCCGCGCTGGACTGAGAGGGCTGCCTGGGGGGTGCCTGAAGGGCTGGCGGCAGCGCATCGCGCCGCTTGGTCGCCTGCCGGCCTGCCTGTATGACAGGCCGGGAGCGAGCGGCGACAGGGCGCCCGCGGACGGGGAGGGAGCCCAGGCATGACGGAGACCCAGCGCCGCCTTTTCGGCACGGACGGCATTCGCGGCGTGGCCAATCGCGCGCCGATGGATGCGGGGACGGCGCTGCGCCTGGGTCAGGCGGCCGGCCGCTTCTTCAATCGCGGGGCGCACCGGCACCGGGTGGTCGTCGGCAAGGACACCCGGCTCTCCGGCTATATGCTGGAGCCGGCGCTCACCGCCGGCTTCGTGGGCGCCGGCATGGATGTGGTGCTGGTCGGGCCGCTGCCGACGCCGGCCATCGCCATGCTCGCCCGCAGCCTGCGCGCCGATCTCGGCGTCATGATCTCGGCCAGCCACAACCCCTTCGAGGACAATGGCATCAAGCTTTTCGGGCCGGACGGGCTGAAGCTGTCGGACCGCGAGGAGGCCGAGATCGAGGCGCTGATGGCCGGCGATCTCAGCGCCCAGCTGGTCTCCCCGTCGCGTCTCGGCCGCGCCAGCCGGCTGGAGGACGCGCCCGGTCGCTATATCGAGGCCGTGAAGGCCAGCTTCCCGAAGGGCCACAGCCTGGCCGGGATGCGCATCGTCGTCGATTGCGCGCATGGCGCGGCCTACAAGGTCGCGCCGACCGTGCTGTGGGAGCTCGGCGCCGAGGTGGTGCCGCTCGGCGTGGCGCCGGATGGCTTCAACATCAACCGCGACTGCGGCTCGACGGCGCCGGGCCGCATGGCCGAGCTGGTGCGTGAGCGCCGCGCGGATCTCGGCATCGCCCTGGATGGCGATGCCGACCGGCTGGTGCTGGCCGATGAGCAGGGGCAGGTGATCGACGGCGACCAGATCCTGGCGGTGATCGCGCGCTCCTGGACGGCGCAGGGCCGGCTGCGCGGCGACGCGGTGGTGGCCACGGTCATGTCGAACCTGGGGCTGGAGCGTTACCTGGCCGGCCTCGGCCTGCGGCTCGACCGCACCCGCGTGGGGGATCGCTATGTCTCGGAGCGGATGCGCGAGACCGGCTGCAACCTGGGCGGCGAGCAGTCCGGCCACATGATCATGTCGGATTTCGGCACCACCGGGGACGGGCTGGTGGCGGCGCTGCAGGTGCTGGCCGTGCTGGCGGAGGAGAAGCGGCCGGCGAGCGAGGTCTGCCGCCGCTTCACGCCCCTGCCGCAGCGCCTGGTGAACGTCCGCTTCGCCGGGCCGACCCCGCTCGCCGATCCCGCCGTGGCCGAGGCCATCGCGGCGGCCGAGGCCCGCCTCGGCGCACGGGGCCGGGTGCTGATCCGCGCCAGCGGCACGGAGCCGATGATCCGCGTCATGGCCGAGGCGGAGGAGGAGGCGCTGGTCGAGGAGACGGTGGAGGGGCTGGCGGCGCTGATCCGCGCCCGGGCCGCCGCCGGCCCGCGCAAGGCCGCGCGCGCGGAAGCCGTGGCGGGGGGGGCCTGATGCGCGGCCGCGTCCTGATCATCGCCGGCTCCGATTCCGGTGGTGGTGCCGGCATCCAGGCCGATATCAAGGCCTGCACCGCGCTCGGCGCCTATGCCGCCACGGCGATCACGGCGCTGACGGCGCAGGACACGCTGGGCGTGCATGGCGTGCATCCGGTCCCGCCGGACTTCATCCGCCAGCAGATCCGCCTGACGCTGGAGGACATCGGCGCCGACGCCCTCAAGACCGGGATGCTGGCCGACAGCCCGACCATCGAGGCCGTCTGCGACGCGCTGGCGGCGCATCCCGCCCGCATCCCGCTGGTGGCCGATCCGGTGATGGTGGCCAAGGGGGGCCACGCCCTGCTGGCGCCGGAGGCGGTGGCGACGCTGAAGCGGCGCCTGCTGCCCCTCGCCAGCGTCGTCACGCCGAACCTGCCCGAGGCGGAGATCATGGGCGGGCGGCCCATCGCCGGCATCGAGGACATGCCGGCGGCGGCGCGGCGCATCCTGGAGCTTGGCGTGCCGGCCGTGCTGCTGAAGGGTGGCCACCTGCCAGGCGAGCGGCTGGTCGATATCCTGGCCACATCCGAGGGCATCGAGCGCTTCGAGAGCGCGCGCATCGACAGCCGCAACACCCACGGCACCGGCTGCACCCTGGCCTCGGCCCTGGCCGCCGGCCTCGCCCAGGGCCTCTCCCTGCGTGACGCGGTGGTCCGCGCCCGCGCCTATGTCCGCGCCGCGCTGCTGGCGGCTCCGGGCTTCGGCCGCGGGCATGGGCCGCTCGATCACGCCGTGACGCTCGATCCGGCGCGGCTCGCAACCCTGGCATGAGCGGGCGGGGGTGCCGTGGCCCCCGCCTTCCCGGGCAAGCTCGGGCGTGACGCAGCCGTGCAGAGAGCCGCCATGACCCCGCCGCCGACCGACGCCCTGCCCAGCCGGGTACCCTTCTTCCAGGTCGATGCCTTCACCAGTCATGCCTTCCGGGGCAATCCGGCGGCCGTGATCCCGCTGCGAGCCTGGCTGCCGGAGGCGCTGATGCAATCCATGGCGGCCGAGCACAACCTCAGCGAGACCGCCTTCCTGGTGCCCGACGGCCCCGGCCGGTGGCACCTGCGCTGGTTCACGCCGCGCATGGAGGTGCCGCTCTGCGGCCATGCCACCCTGGCGACCGCCTGCGTGCTGGCGCGGGAGTTCGGCGAGGCCGGCACGCTCCGGTTCCGTACCGCCTCGGGCGAGCTGCGCGTGGACCAGGCGGAGGAACGCTTCATCCTCGACTTCCCGGCCAATCCGCCGCGCCGCGCCCATGGCGGTCCGCCCGGCCTCGCCGCCGCGCTGGGCGCCGTGCCGCGCGAGGTCTGGAAGGCGCGGGACTGGATCTGCGTCTTCGACAGCGCCGAGACGGTGCGCGCGCTGCAGCCCGACCACCGGCGCATCGCCAGCCTGCCCGACAGCGCGGCGGGCGGCCAGGCGGCGCGCGTCGTCGTCACCGCGCCGGGAGATGACGGCCGGCACGACGTGGTCTCCCGCTACTTCGCCGCCCGCGTGGGCATCGACGAGGACCCGGTGACCGGCGCCGCGCATGTCCAGCTCGTGCCCTACTGGGCGGACCGTCTGGGGCGCGAGAGCATGGTCTGCCATCAGGCCAGCGCGCGCGGCGGCACGCTCTGGTGCGAGCGGCGCGGCGACCGCGTGCGGATGGGCGGCGACGCCGTGCTCTATGCCCGCGGCGAGGTGCTGCTGCCCGCCGCTTGATCCCGGGCCACGGGCGGCGCAAACCGCCCCCCCCCATCCGCGATCCGAGGACCCCACCGCCATGGCACAGGACAACCCGGCCAATCCGCGCCCCGCGCGGCGCCCGGCCAACCCGGCCTTCTCCTCCGGCCCCTGCGCCAAGCGGCCCGGCTGGTCGCTGGCCGCGCTCGAGAGCGCGCTGCTCGGCCGCAGCCACCGCGCCGCGGAGCCCCGGGCGCGCCTGGCCGAGGTGATCGCCCGCTCCAGGGCGGTGCTGGGCATGCCGGAGGACTGGCGGCTCGGCATCGTCCCGGCCTCCGACACCGGTGCGGTGGAGATGGCGCTCTGGTCGATGCTCGGCCCGCGCGGGGTGGATGTGCTGGCCTGGGAGAGCTTCTCCGGCGAATGGGCCAACGACATCACCCGCCAGCTCCGCCTCGAGGACGTGCGGCTACGGCAGGCGCCCTATGGAAGCCTGCCCGACCTGTCCGATGTCTCGCCGGAGCGCGACCTGGTCTTCGTCTGGAACGGCACCACCAGCGGCGTGCGGCTGCCGGATGCCGGCTGGATCGCGCCGGACCGCCGGGGCCTCGCCATCTGCGACGCCACCTCGGCCGCCTTCGCCATGGACCTGCCCTGGGACCGGCTCGATGTCGTCACCTGGTCCTGGCAGAAGGCGCTGGGCGGCGAGGCGGCGCATGGCATGCTGGCGCTCTCGCCGCGCGCCGTGGCCCGGCTGGAAGGCCACACGCCCGCCTGGCCGCTGCCGAAGATCTTCCGCCTGACGCGGGGGGGCAGGCTGATCGAGGGAATCTTCCAGGGCGACACCATCAACACGCCCTCCATGCTCTGCGTCGAGGATGCGCTGGACGGGCTGCGCTGGGCGGAATCGATCGGCGGGCTGCCGGCCCTCATCGCCCGGTCCGAAGCCAATCTGGCGGCGGTGACGGCCTGGGTGGAGAGCCAGCCGGAGGGCTCGCGGCGCATGGCCTTCCTGGCCGAGCGGCCGGAGACGCGCTCCTGCACCTCGATCTGCCTGCGCATCGTCGCGCCCTGGTTCACGGCCCTGACCGCCGATGGCCAGGCCGCCGCCAGCCGGGTTCTGGCCACGACGCTGGAGCGGGAAGGGGTGGCGCTGGATGCCGCGCCCTATCGCGACGCGCCGCCCGGTCTGCGGCTCTGGGGTGGCGCGACGGTGGAGACCGAGGATCTCCGCGCCCTGTTCCCCTGGATCGACTGGGCGCTGGCCGAGGTGGAGGCGCAGTTCGGCGCCTGAGGCAGCCATCGCCGAGGCCTGGAGGGCTGGCTCAGCCGCCCGCCGAGGCCGAGAGGGCCAGGATGTCCTGCCGCCCCGCCGTGGGCATCCGCGTGGCCTCGCGATAGGCCTCGATCGGCAGCGGTCGGCCGAACAGGTAGCCCTGGAACTCGTCGCCGCCCTCCGCGGCGAGCAGAGCGCGCTGGGCTTCCGTCTCGACGCCCTCGGCGATCACCGGCATGCCAAGCTCCTGGCCAAGCCGTATCACGGCGCGGATGATCGCCAGGCTCTGCCGGTTCTCCAGATCCTGGATGAAGCCCCGGTCGAGCTTGATGCGGGAATAGGGAAAGGCGCGCAGGGCGCTCAGCGAGGAGTAGCCGATGCCGAAATCGTCCATGGCGACATGCACGCCGCAGCGGCGCAGCCGCTCCAGATTGGCCAGGACCTGCGTATCGCCGGAGATCAGCATCGTCTCCGTCACCTCGATCTCCAGCCGCGACGGCACCAGGCCCGTCTGTTCCAGCAGCAGCAGGACGGAGGGGGCGAATTCGGCCTTGCGCAGCTCGGCGACGGAGACGTTGACCGCGATCCGCAGCGGCCGCTCCCAGCCCGCCGCCTCGCGGCAGGCCGTCTCGCGCACCCAGGCGCCCAGGCTGCGGATGAAGCCGCTGGCCTCCGCCATGGGGATGAAGACATCGGGCGGGATCGGGCCGCGGACGGGATGGCGCCAGCGCACCAGCGCCTCGAAGCCGATCACGGCGCCGCTCGCGGCCTCGACCTGCGGCTGGTAGGCGAGGCTGATCTCGCCGCGCTGCAGGGCCATCGTCAGGTCGACCTGCAGGGCCTTCTGGTCGTGCCGCTCCCGGTCCATCTCGGTGGTGTAGATGGCGTGGCGGTTGCGGCCGAGGCGCTTGGCCTCGTAGAGCGCCACATCGGCCTTGGCCAGGAGATGGAGGCCGCTCAGGCCGGGCGTGGGGAAAAGGACGGCGCCGATCGAGGCGCCGATACGGAGGCGAAGATCCTCCCGGAGCTGGAAGGGCTCGGCCATCCGCCGGAGCAGCCGGTTCGCCAGTTCCTCGACCATGCCGGGCGAGACCTCGCCCTCGACCACGAGCACGAACTCGTCGCCCCCGGGCCGCGCCAGGACATCGCCCTGGCGGATCTCGTCCAGGCAGCGCTTGGCGACGGCGCGGAGCAGGAGGTCGCCCGCGGTATGGCCATGCTCGTCGTTGACGTCCTTGAAATGGTCCAGGTCCATGCAGAACACGGCGAGGCCGCTCTGGCCCGAGCGGGCGCGGAGGACGGCGCGGGCCAGGCGCGTCTGCAGGCTGTGCCGGTTGTGCAGACCGGTCAGGGAATCCTGGTGGGCCAGGCTGTACATCCTGGCCTCGGCCGCGATCCGCTCCCGCATGTCCCGCAGCGCCACGGCGAAGCCGCTCTGCTGCCGGGCCAGTTCGATGCGGCGGGCGCGCAGCTCGACCGGCACCGGCCCCTCCGGGCCGCGCAGGCCGACCAGCACGGGGCTCCGCTGCCCTTCCTTCAGCACCTCCTCCATGCGGGGCTGGGGCAGGGACAGCAGCTCGGCCAGGGACGTTCCCGTGGGATCGGCGCCCAGCAGGGCGGCGAGGTTGTGGTTGCCGTGGCGGATGACGAGCCTGTCGTCGCAGATCGCCAGCCCGTCGAAGGCGGCCTCGGCGAGGCCGTGCAGGCGCAGCGCGGCATGTTCCAGGGCAAGCCGGCTGCGCAGCCAGATGATGCCGGGAACCGAGAGCAGCAGCATCGCCATGAAGCCGGCGGCGAGGCGGATCTCGCCCTGCCGCAGGGCCCAGTCCGCGGGGGTGGGAATCCCGAGCGGCACGAATTCGGTGGCGGTCATGCTGCCCATGTGCAGGCTGATGATGCCGAGGACCAGAAAGCCGGCGGTCCAGATCCGGCCGCGCCAGAGGCCTTCCGGCGGGGTGAAGGCGAGCGCGCTGAAGCCCGCGCCGGCCAGGACCGCCACGGCCGCGCCGGTGGTGTCGATGGCCACCACGCCGGGAAAGATCACGGCCTGGATACCGTAGAAGTGCATGACGCCGACGGACAGGCCGAAGATCACGCCCGACAGCGGTCGCCAGATCCGCCGCGGCGCCAGAAACTGGGCGTTCAGGGCGATCCCGGTGCCGAGGATGATGATGGCGCCGGAGACGGCGGTGGCCAGCGGTGCATAGGAGAACACGTTCCGCGTGTCATAGGCGAGCATGGCGACGAAATGGGTCGCCCAGACGCCCGACCCCAGTGGAAGCGCGATCAGGGTGATGAGGAGGCGCTCGATCCGGCTTTGCGGCGTCTCGACGACGCCGACCTTCAAACTGGCGGCGAGGCTGGTCAGCAGGCAGATGGCGACAGCGACCCCCAGGGTGCCGGCATCATGCTCGCGCAGGCATGTCCAGGCGTCGTACAAGCAAGCCTCCTTATCGATGCCACCTCAAGACGCTCTCCCCTGTCCGGAACCATCCCTCCGTGCAGGAGCCTACTGGGCCGGCATGGAGGGATGACGGAGAAAAACAGGGAAATCATTGCGGGATGGGCAGGCAGTACAACCCCATGTTGTAGTGTCAGACTACACAGCAAGGGCTTTCGGCATCGATAAGATCGTGGCGGAGGCGGCGCTGGAGGGCTCATGCCCGCGCCGGGTCGTGGCCGGCCATGCCGATATGCCGAGGCCGTGTCTCCCTCCGGCGATACCCGCCGCGGCGATCGGGCGCTATAGCTCCGCCCCGTCACCGCGGAGGACTTCATGACAGTCGGCATCGAGATGGGCCGGACGACCGGCGGGCAGCCCGCGCTCCTCGACCTGGAGGAGCTGCTGGCCACCCGCCTGCTGGTGCAGGGCAATTCCGGCTCCGGCAAGTCGCACCTGCTGCGCCGGCTGATGGAGCAGTCCGCCCCCTGGGTGCAGCAGGCGGTGATCGACCCGGAGGGCGATTTCGTCACGCTCGCCGACCGCTTCGGCCATCTGGTCATCGACGCCGCCGAGCACAACGAGGCGGCCCTGCAGCGCGCCGCCGACCGGGTGCGCGCCCACCGCGTCTCCGTCGTGCTCAACCTCGAGGGGCTGGACGCGGACGGGCAGATGCGCCACGCCGCCGCCTTCCTGGGCGGGCTGTTCGACGCCGACCGCGACCACTGGTCGCCCATGCTGGTGGTGGTGGATGAGGCGCAGCTCTTCGCCCCCGCCGCCGCCGGCGAGGTGTCGGACGAGGCCCGCCGCGCCTCGCTGGGCGCCATGGCCAATCTGATGTCGCGCGGGCGCAAGCGCGGGCTGGCCGGCGTCATCGCCACCCAGCGCCTGGCCAAGCTGGCCAAGAACGTCGCCGCCGAGGCCTCGAACTTCCTGATGGGGCGCACCTTCCTCGACATCGACATGGCCCGCGCCGCCGATCTGCTGGGGATGGAGCGGCGGCAGGCGGAGATGTTCCGCGACCTGCCGCGCGGCAGCTTCGTGGCGCTCGGCCCCGCCCTGTCGCGCCGGCCGCTGCCGGTCACCATCGGCGCGGTGGAGACCGAGTCGCGTGGCACCAATCCGGGTCTGATCCCCCTGCCGCAGACCGCGCCGGAGGCGGCGCGGGAACTGGTCCTGGCCGCGACCGCGGAACCGGACCCCGTGCCGCGCCCGGTGCGGCGGGCTCCGTCGCCGCCGCCCGATATCCTGGCACAGCTGGCCCAGGCCCGCCCGGCGGTGGCGACACCCCGCGCAGAACCGGCGATGACCGCCGAGGAACAGGCCGAGCGGCGGCGGCGGATGGACGAGATCCTGCGGCAGATCCTGGCCGAGCCCGAGGCCGCCTTCCGCAACGGCTCGGTGCTGTACCAGGATTTCCTGGTGCGGCTCCGCATCCACGCCATCCCCGGCAAGCCGCCGGAGATCCCGGCCTTCCGTCGCATGCTCTCCGTGGCCCGCGCCGGCATCAGCGCCGAGGCCGCCGAGGGGGAGGCGTGGCAGGCGGTGGAATCCCGCGCCGCCGCCCTGCCGGAGGACACCCAGGGGGTGTTCCTGCTGCTGGCCCGCGCGGCGCTCGACCGGCTGCCCTGCCCGTCGGACGCGACCATCGCGGAGGCCTATGGCACGCGTTCGGCCGGGCGGGCGCGGCGGCTGCTGAGCTGGCTGGAGGAGCAGGGGGCGATCGTGCAGCGCCCGGATGCGGCCGGGCGGCGCATCGTCGCGCTGGTGGGGCTGGGGTGGGAGACGGCGCCGGGAGAGGCGGCGGCGTGAGGAATCCCGCGCGCTGGGCTCAGCCGTGGACCGTCCCCTGTGCCGGCATGGCGTGTGCCGCCCGGATGCGGGCCGGTGCGGATGGCCCCGCGCAAGGTTGCGCGCCTCATTCGGCCGCCGCCACGATGGCGCGGGCGACCTCGGCCAGCGCCGCCTCGCGCGCGGCGAGCGGCGCCCCGCTGCCGGTCAGATAGGCGGCGACCAGGATCGGCGGGGCGTCGCCGGGCGGCAGGAGCAGGCCGGCATCGTTGGTGCTGCCGCGCTCCCCGCTGCCGGTCTTCTCGGCCGCGCGCCACCCGGCGGGCAGGCCGGCGCGCAGCCGCGCATCGCCGGTGAGATTGCCCGCCAGCCAGGCCAGCAGCCGCGCGCGCGAGACGGCGCTCAGCACCTCGCCCAGCAGCAGCCCGTGCAGGGTGTCCAGCATGGCGAGGGGCGTGGTGGTGTCGCGCGGGTCGCCCGGCCGCGCCTCGTTCAGCGCCGTCTCCCAGCGGTCGAGGCGGGTGGCGGGGTCGCCGATGCGGCGCAGCCAGGCGGTCAGCCCCTCCGGCCCGCCCAGCCCCTCCAGCAGGAGGTTGCCCGCGACATTGTCGCTGCGGGTGACGGCGGCCTCGCACAGCTCCTCCACCCGCATGCCGTCGCCGCCCACCCGCGTACCGGTGACCGGCGCATAGGGCACCAGCTTCTCCGGCCCGAAGACGACGCGGCGGCTCAGACTCTCCTGGCCCGCATCCACCCGGTGCAGCGTCGCGGCGGCGGCCAGGGTCTTGAAGGTGCTGGTCATGGGGAAGCGCTCCTCGCCGCGCCAGGCCAGCGGCCGACCCAGGCCCACCCGCACCGCCACGCCGAGGCGGCCGCCGATGCCGGCCTCGATGGCGGCGAAGCGGCGCGGCAGGGTCTCCGCCGCGCGCGCCGCCGCAGCTCCCCAGGGCAGCATCAGGCCCATCGCCATCCAGTCCCGCCTTCCGCGCATCGCGCGTCTCCCATTGTCGTCAGGCGGCGGAGACTGCCGGCGCGGCCTGGGCTGGACAAACGGGCAATTCCCGGGGCAAGCCCAAGCAAAACTTATGGATCCGGCCCGTGGCGTCCCATCTTCCCCTGAACGCGCTGCGCGCCTTCGAGGCCGCGGCACGGCATCTCAGCTTCACCCGCGCCGGGCTGGAACTGCGTGTCACCCAGGCGGCGATCAGCCAGCAGGTCCGCTCGCTGGAGGATATCCTGGGGGTGCCGCTGTTCCGCCGGCTGCCGCGCGGCCTGGCCCTGACCGAGGAGGCGGAGGCGCTGCTGCCGGTGCTGACCGATGCCTTCCGCCGCATCGGCGCGACGCTCGACCGGTTCGAGGGCGGGCGGATGCGCGAGGTGCTGACGCTGGGCGCGGTCGGCACCTTCGTCACCGGCTGGCTGCTGCCGCGCCTGCCGGCGTTCCGCGCGGCGCATCCCTTCATCGACCTGCGGCTGATGACCAACAACAACCGGGTGGACCTGGCGGGCGAGGGGCTCGACCTCGCCATCCGCTTCGGCGACGGCGCCTGGCACGGGACGTCGGCGCTGGCGCTGTTCGCGGCGCCGCTGACGCCGCTCTGCGCGCCGGAGATCGCCGCGCGGCTGCGCCAGCCGGCCGACCTGCGGCGCGAGGTGCTGCTGCGCTCCTACCGGCTCGATGAATGGCCGCGCTGGTGCGCGGCGGCGGGGCTGGCGCCGCCCCCGGTGCGCGGCTTCGTCTTCGATTCCTCGCTGACCATGGCGGAGGCCGCGGGCCAGGGCGCCGGCGTCGCCCTGCTGCCGGCGCGGATGTTCGGTCGGGCCCTGCGCGACGGCCGGCTGGCGCGGCCCTTCGGCACCGAGATCGCCCTCGGCGCCTACTGGCTGACGCGGCTGCATTCCCGCGCCGAGACGGTGGCGATGGCCGCCTTCCGCGACTGGCTGCTCGACGCCTGCCGGGACCCCGCCCAAGGCGCGGGGGGCTGAGCGTCCGCGCGGGGACGCCCCGCGGCCTGCCGCCGGCCGGACCCGGCGATCAGGGGCCGCCCCCTAGCGGGGCGGGGTGATCCCGCGCGCCACCGCCAGGAACTCCGCCTCCCGCGCGGCGAACTCCGCCTTCTCGCCGAGGCAGACCAGGGTGGTGCGGCCCTTCGGCGTCTCCTGGATGACGAAGAGGCTGCGAACCGCCCCGGCGCGGTCCGGCAGGCCCTGGCCGGGGCGGAAGTCCGCGACCAGGCTGAGGCCGCCGATGCCGGCATGGGCGTAGGGCGCGCTCCGCAGCGGCGTGTAGCGCGGCGCCAGGGTGGCCAGGACCAGCTCCTGCCAGCGCGGCGTGGCCATCAGCCGGTTGAGCTGCTCCTGGCTCATCGCGGCGTTCTGCGGCGCCGGAACATAGGCGACCTGGCATCCGGTGTCCCGGTCGGTCGGCCGGCGCAGGGCGAAGCGCGCCGTCTGGTCGCCCTGGGCGGGGATCGGCTCGGCGGTGTAGCCCGGCGGTGGCGCCACGCCGAGGCCGCTGGCGACATCCCGCAGGGGTGCCGCCACGGCCGGGAGCAGGGGCGCCATCAGGGACAGGCAGAGCAGGGCGCGGACAAGGGCTGTTCTCATGCGGCGCAGGGAAGGCCGCCGCCGCCCCGCTGTAAAGCGCGGCGGGGCCTTCCCCGCGGATCAGGCGGCACCGCGCAGCGGATCGTAGGAAGCGAGGTCCATCTCCGGCGCCTGGCGGAGAGCCAGCTGCGCCGCGAGCTTCCCGGCATAGGGGCCCATGGTCAGGCCGCCGGGCCCGAGGCCATTGGCGATCACCAGCCCCTCCCAGCCGGCCGGGCGGCCGAGCAGCGGCGCCAGGTCGGGGCCCATGGGGCGGAAGCCGATGCGCGTCTCGAGCAGGGTCGCCTGGGCGAGGCCGGGCGCCACGGACAGGGCGTTGTTCAGAACCTCGGCGATGCCGCCGGCGGTGAGGCGGTGGTCGAAGCCGGAGCCGGTCTCGCGGGTGGCGCCGACAACCACCCGGCCCTCGCCGAAGGCCAGCAGGTAATGGCTGCTCATCGGCAGCAGCACGGGCCAGGCCGAGGTGTCCTGCCCCTCCATCCGCAGATGGACGATCTGCCCCCGCTGCGGCACCACGGCGAGACGCAGGCCGAGTGGCTGCAGGAGGGGCGACGCCCAGGCCCCGGCGGCCAGCACCACCTCGTCGGCATCGAGCCGGCTGCCGTCCTTCAGCATCACGCCGAGCACGCGCGTCCCGGCCGAGACCAGGGCCGCGACGCCGGCGATGCGGTCGGTCGCGCCGCGCCGGACCGCCGCGCGCCGGAGCGCCTCGGTCAGCCTGCGGCCATCCACCCGCGCCGCACCGGCGATATGCAGCGCCGGCTGGCCCGGCCGCAGCGGCGGAAACAGGGCGCGGGCCTCGGCGGCGGAGAGGCGGGTGATGGCGCCGGCCTCCGGGACCGTGGCGGCGCGGGCCCGGGTGCGCGCCTCCGTCGCCGCGAGCTGGGCGGGATCGGCCGGCGCGCAGATGGCGCCGACGCGGCCGTAGCTGGTCTGCGTCTCGCCCAACCCGGCCAGCTCCTCGATCAGCGCCGGATAGGCGCGGGCGCTGGCATTGGCCATGGCGTACCAAGCCTCGTCCTCCCGCTCGGACGACCAGGGGTTGATGATCCCGGCCCCCGCCGCCGTGGCGCGGCCCGCGTGATCCTCGTCGAGGATGATGACCTCGGCGCCGGCGCCGGCCAGATGATAGGCGGCGCTGGCGCCGAAGATCCCGGCGCCGAGAACGATGATGCGCATGCTTCCGCTTCCTTTCCCCGGCCCGGCCGGGATGCTGTGAGCGGAGCCTAGAGCAAAGCCCGGCCGGATGAAGCCGTTCGGGTGAAAGCGGTTCCCCGTCGGATCCGGGCCGGCCGGGGCGGCGCCCGTCAGCCGCCGGTCAGCTCCAGCGCCTGCCGCTCGAAGAGGCGGCGGTACAGCCCGCCCGGCCGTGTCACCAGCGCCTCATGCCGCCCTTCCTCCACCACCGCGCCGCGGTCGAAGACCAGGATGCGGTCCATGGCGCGCACGGTGGAAAGGCGGTGCGCGATGACGATGGCGGTGCGGCCCCTCAGCAGCCGCCCCATCGCCTCCTGGATCGCCGCCTCGCTCTCCGAGTCCAGGGCCGAGGTCGCCTCGTCCAGGATCAGGATCGGCGCATCGGCCAGGAAGGCGCGGGCCAGGGCCACGCGCTGCCGCTCGCCGCCGGAGAGCTTCACGCCACGCTCGCCCACCAGCGTGCGGTAGCCGCGCGGCAGGCGGGTGATGAAGTCGTCGGCATTGGCCAGCGCGGCGGCGCGGCGGATCTCCTCGGGCGTCGCGCCGGGCCTCGCATAGGCGATGTTCTCGGCCAGGGAGCGGTGGAACAGCACCGGCTCCTGCTGCACGATGGCGATCTGCCGCCGCAGCGAGGCCTGGGTGGCCTGCCGCACGTCCTGCCCGTCGATGACGACGCGGCCCTCCGTCACGTCGTGCAGCCGCTGGATGAGCTTGACCAGCGTGGTCTTGCCGGAGCCGGAGGGGCCGACCAGCCCGACATTCTCGCCGGCGCGGATCCGGAGCGAGAGGTCGCGGTAGAGCGGGGTGGTGTGGCCGCCGTAGCGGAAGGTGACACGCTCGAACGCGATCTCGCCCCGCGTCACGGCGATCGGCGTGGCGCCTGGCCCGTCCTCGATACCGAGCGGCGTGGCGTGCAGCGCCACCATCTCCTCCATCTCGTTCACGCCGCGCTGCAGGTTGCTGATGTGGTAGCCGACATCGCGAAGATAGCCCTGCACCAGGAAGAACATGGTCAGCACGGTGGTGAGGTCGCCGGCGCTGGCCTCGCCGCGCCACCAGAGCCAGAGCGCGGCGCCGATGATGGCGGTGCGCAGCAGCGTCATGGTGACGATCTGCGCCCCCTCGGAGGCGGCGCTGCGGTTCCAGGTGCGGGCGGTGCGGCGGCGCCATTTCCCGATCATCGCGCCGAGCCGCGCATCCTCCCGCGCCTCGGCGCCGAAGGCCTTGACCACCGCGTTGGCGCCGATGGCATCGGCCATGGCGCCGCCGAGCCGCGTGTCCCAGCTGTTGGACAGGCGCGCGGCCGGCGCCACCCAGCGCAGCGAGAGCAGCAGGGTCTGCGCGACGTAGATCAGCCCGCCCGCCGCCACCAGCGCCCCCATCAGAGGCCAGCGCCAGCCGAGCAGCAGCGTCGCGCCCAGCAGCATGATGGCGGAGGGCAGCAGGGCGATCAGGATGGTGTCGTTCACCGTGTCGATCGCCCACATGCCGCGGCTGATCCGGCGCACGGTCGAGCCGGCGAAGCTGTTGGCGTGCCAGTCGGCGGAGAAGCGCTGCACGCGCTGGAAGGCCTCGGCGCCGGCGGCCGACATGAGACGCAGCGACAGCGCGATGATGGCGAGGATGGCGCCTGTCCGGCCACCCAGCACCGCCAGCCCCAGCAGGGCGAGCATGCCGAGCGCGCGCAGCGCTTCCTCGAGCGCCGCCTCGCGCCCGGCGTCGCCGGCCCGTGCCAGGGCATCGACAAGGCGACCGGCATAGAGCGGCACCAGCACATCGGCCAGGGTGGCCAGGAGCATGCCGGCCAGCACGGCGGCCAGCAGGACGGGATGGCGCAGCGTCCGGCGCGCCAGGAAGGTGAGGACGGCGCGGAACGGCCCCGCGCCCTGGGATTGAACGGTCACGATGTCTTATCGCCCGGCGATGCGGGCGGCCCTTCACGGAGGAAGCCGGCAGGCGGCCGCAGGCTGAAGCGGCCGCGCCGTCGGTCTCAGGGACAAGGGTTCAGGCGGGGGAGGGGCCCGGCGGGCGGGCCGCGCGCGAGTTAGCGGCGGCGGCGGCCGGGCGGCCCCGCGAAGCGCGGCTGCGGCGAGAGGGGCGCCTGCTGACGACGCGGATCTGTCATGGCGGCCCTCCTGCCGGGAAGATTGCGATAGATTAACCTATGCGAAGGGCGGGCGGGGCGGCAAGCCGGCCGCGGCACACGGCTGCGCGAGCGTCCCGCCTCAGGCCGCGTGCCTGTCCGGCGGCGGATCGCGCAGCGCCAGGGCCTCGCGCACCACCGAGCGGAACTCCCGGCGGTGCAACTCGCGCAGCACCAGCAGGCTGCTCAGGATCAGCGCCGCCGGATGCAGGATCCAGGCGAGGGCGGCGAGGCCGAAGTAATAGGCGCGCAGCCCGGTGTTGAAGTGGCGCGCGGCGCGGTTGGCGACCTCCGCGGCCACCAGCGCCTGCGGCACGCTGTCGGGCGTGCCGCCCAGGCCGCCGACGCAGATGCTGGTGTAGTTGAACTGCCGCAGCGCCCAGGTCAGCTCGAAGAAGGCGCGGACGAAGATGAAGATCAGGAGGAAGACGCGGATCTCCCAGGCGCTGTCCTCCGGCGGCACGGCGGCGAAGGGCACGGCGCTGAAGATGCGCCGGCCGAGGTCCGGCGTGCCCAGCATCGCCACCAGCGCGCCCAGGATGAAGATGCTGGTATTGGCTAGGAAGGAGGTCGAGGACATCAGGTTGCCGATGATGCTGATGTCGCTGATGCGGTTCTCGCGCGTGATGGCGGCGCGCATCCAGATCCGGCGGTGCTCGTCCATCGCGGCGATGACGCTGCGGGCGCGGATCGCCGGCACGCGGTCCACCACCGTGGCATAGCCCATCCAGCAGAGGACGAAAACGGCGAGGGCGATCCAGTCGAGCGGGGTGAGCGGCAGGGTCATGACCGCTGCATAGCATCAAGCCCGGGACCTGCGCGGTGATTCGCGCCATGGCCGCGCCGGCACGAAAAAGGCGGGCTCCTGGAGGGGGCCCGCCCGGTCCGGGGAGAGGCCGGCGCCTCAGCCCATCTTCTTCTTCAGGTTCTCGTCCAGCTTGGCCAGGAAGTTCTGGGTGTTCAGCCAGGGCTGGCCCTTGCCGATCAGCACCGCCAGGTCCTTGGTCATGTGCCCGCTCTCGACCGTCTCGACACAGACCTGCTCGAGCGCGTTGGCGAAGTCCACCACGTCCTGCGTGCCGTCGAACTTGCCGCGATAGGCGAGGCCGCGGGTCCAGGCGAAGATCGAGGCGATCGGGTTGGTCGAGGTCTCGCGGCCCTTCTGGTGCTCGCGGTAGTGGCGCGTGACGGTGCCGTGCGCCGCCTCGGACTCCACCGTGTTGCCGTCGGGCGAGAGCAGGACGGAGGTCATCAGGCCGAGCGAGCCGAAGCCCTGCGCCACGATGTCCGATTCGACGTCGCCGTCGTAGTTCTTGCAGGCCCAGATATAGCCGCCTTCCCACTTCAGAGCGGAGGCGACCATGTCGTCGATCAGGCGGTCCTCGTAGGTGATGCCGCGCTTCTCGAACTCGGCCTTGAACTCCTCGTCGTAGATCTTGCGGAAGATGTCCTTGAAGGTGCCGTCATAGGCCTTCAGGATCGTGTTCTTGTGGCTGAAATAGACCGAGTAGTTGCGCGCCAGGCCGTAATTGAAGGAGGCGCGGGCAAAGCCCTCGATAGACTTGTTGAGGTTGTGGATCATCATGCCCACGCCCGGGCCCTTGAAGACGAAGTCGCCGATCTCCTGCGGCGCGCCGCCCTCGGGCGTGAAGGTCATGCTGAGCTTGCCGGCGCCCGGCACCTTCATCTCGACCGAGCGGTAGATGTCGCCATAGGCGTGGCGGCCGACGACGATCGGCTTCGACCAGTGCGGCACCAGGCGGGGCACGTTCTGGCAGATGATCGGCTCGCGGAAGATGGTGCCGTCGAGGATGTTGCGGATGGTCCCGTTCGGGGACTTCCACATCTTCTTCAGGCCGAACTCCTTCACCCGGGCCTCGTCCGGGGTGATGGTCGCGCACTTCACGCCGACGCCGTACTGCTTGATGGCGTTGGCGGCGTCGACCGTCACCTGGTCGTCCGTCTGGTCACGGTACTCGATGCCGAGGTCGTAGTACTTCAGGTCGATATCGAGATAGGGGGTGATCAGCTTGTCCTTGATGAACCCCCAGATGATGCGGGTCATCTCATCGCCGTCGAGCTCGACGACGGGATTCTTCACCTTGATCTTGGCCATGCTGATCCTCGTCTGGACGCCTTGCGGTAGCAGCCGGAGGCCCGCTGGGCCCGCCCGGCGGCTGGGTCGGCCGGACAATCGCATCCGGGGCAGGGCTGGGCAAGGGCGGGGGCACAGGTCATCCGGCGGGCCAGCGGGAAGGCAGGAAAAACTTACGCCACTCCCCAGGCGTTAGCCGGGCGGTGAATGCGGGCCGCAGCGGTCCGGCAGGAAAGCCTTCAGGAGGGGCCTAGCCATGAGCGTCTTCAGTTCCATCATGTCCAGGATTTTCGGGCACAAGACGGCCGAGGCGGCGACGCCCGAGGCAGGGGCCACGCCGGCCCCCGGCGCCGCGCCTGAAGCCGGTCCGGGCGCCACCGCGGGCACGCCCCCTGGTGCGACCCCCCCTGGTGCGACCTCCCCTGGTGCGACCTCGGGGGCGTCACCGGCCGCCGCGCCGGCGCAACCGGTCGATGTCTCCGCCGTGCTGAGCGACATGGCGGCGAAGAACCCGCAGAAGCTGAACTGGCGGGAGTCGATCGTCGACCTGATGAAGCTGCTCGGCCTGGACAGCAGCCTGGAGAACCGCAAGGAGTTGGCGAAGGAGCTCAACTACAGCGGCGACACCGGCGATTCGGCGGCCATGAACATCTGGCTGCACAAGCAGGTCATGACCAAGCTGGCCGAGAATGGCGGCAAGGTTCCGGAAGAGCTCAAGGGCTGAGCAACCACGTCGCCGGCCGGGGGGGCAAGGTGCCCCCCGGCCACGTCATGCGAAGCCCGGCGCCGGCCGTCTCACACCACCTGACGCGCCCGCAGCCCGGCGATCTCATCGGCGGAGAGGCCCATCTCCGCCAGCACGGCGTCGGTGTGCTCGCCCAGGGCGGGCGGGTGGCTGACGACCTCGCTCGGCGTCCGGCTCAGCCGGAAGGGCTGGCCGACATAGTCCTGCGCTTGGTTGCTGCCGCCGTTGAGATGGCGGGCGATGCCGAGGTGCTGCACCTGCTCGTCGGCGAAGACCTGATCGATGGTGTAGATCGGGCCGCAGGGCACGCCGGCGGCGTTCATCTTCTCCACCCAGGCCGCCATGTCGTCCGTGAGGGTGACCGCCTCGATCTCGGCGTTCAGCGCGTCCCGGTTGTCGCTGCGCGCCTGCCCGTTGGAGAAGCGCGGATCGGTGGTCCATTCCGGCTTGCCGAGGACCTGGCAGAGCCGCTCCCAGATACGCTGCCCGGAGGCGGCGATGTTCATGTGCCCGTCCCGCGTCTTGAACACGCCGGTCGGGATGCTGGTCGGGTGGTTGTTGCCGGCCTGCTTCGGCACCTCCCGCGCCTGCAGCCAGCGCGACGCCTGGAAGTCCAGCATGAAGATCTGCGCCTCCAGCAGGGAGGTCTGCACCCACTGGCCCTTGCCGCTGACTTCCCGCTCCAGCAGCGCCACCATGATGCCCTGGGCGGCGAAGAGGCCGGAGCACAGGTCGGCGATCGGGATGCCGACGCGCACCGGCCCCTGGCCGGGCAGGCCGGTGATCGACATCAGCCCGCCCATGCCCTGGGCGATCTGGTCGAAGCCCGGCCGCTTCGCATAGGGGCCATCCTGGCCGAAGCCGGAGATCGAGGCGAGGATGATGCGGGGATTGACGGCGGACAGGGCCTCGTAGTCGATGCCGAGGCGCTGCTTCACATCCGGGCGGAAATTCTCCACCACCACATCGGCCTTCTCGACCATCCGCTTGAACAGGGCGACGCCGTCGGGGTCCTTGAGGTTCAGCGTGATGGCGCGCTTGTTGCGGTGCAGGTTCTGGAAGTCGGGGCCGAGCCGGGGGCCGCCCATCGGGTCGCCGGCATCGAGGCCTTCCGGCATCTCGACCTTGATGACATTGGCGCCCCAGTCGGCCAGCTGGCGCACGCAGGTCGGACCGGAGCGGACCCGGGTCAGGTCCAGCACGGTGAAGCGCGCCAAGGCTTCCGAGGCTTTGGGGGCGGCTGACGGCATCGTGTCGGTTCTCCTAGCCTTGCGACGCCGGAGGATCGCGCCGGAAATGAAAACTGTCAACAGAACTCCTGCCCGTTCTGCTGACAGTAGACACGACGGCGGCGGACCGGGCATCCTGTGGCATGGCCGAGATCTCCGCTTCCCCCCTGCACATCGTGCGCACGCAATCCCTGGCCTCGCTGGTCGCGGGCGAGTTGGAGCGCATGATCCTGAGTGGCGAGTTGCCGCCGGGCAGCCGCCTCAACGAGCAGGCCCTGGCCGCCCGCCTCGGCGTCAGCCGCGGCCCGGTGCGCGAGGCGGTGCGCGGGCTGGACCGCAGCGGGCTGGTCGTCACCGTGGTGAACCAGGGTTCCTTCGTGCGCCAGCTGAGCGTCGAGGAGGCGCTGGACGTCTTCGACCTCCGCGCGGCCCTGATCGGCTATGCCTGCGAACGCCTCGCCGGCCGCGCCACGAAGGAGGAGCTGGAGGAGCTGTCCCGCCTGGTCCGGGAGATGGATGTCGCCGCCGAGGCCGATGCCGCGGCGCAGTACTTCGCGCTCAACATCACCTTCCACAATACGCTGATGAGCATGGGCGGAAGCCAGCGCGCGGTGCGGTTCTACGGCGACCTGGGCAAGGAGCTGACGCTGATCCGCCGCAAGGGGCTGGTGGCGCCGGAGCGGATGCGCGAATCCAACGGCGAGCACATGGCCATCCTGCGCGGGCTGCTGGCCGGCGACGCCCAGGCCGCCCGCGCCGCCGGCGAGGCGCATATCCGCGGCGGCAAGCAGCGCTTCCTGGCCCTGCCGCTGGACAACGGCGCGGCGCCGGCCACCGCCCCGCGCCGGCGGCAGCAGCCGGCCTGAGGCCTGACGCCGGAGAGGGATGCCGCGCGGCGTGGCACCGGACGGGGGTACCGGGCCACGCCGCCGACGGCCGGACCCGCTACCAGCGCGGGCCGTAGCCGTGGCGGCGGGGCGGGCCGTAATAGCCGCCCCGGTAGGGTGAGCCGCGCCCATAGCCGTAGCCGTAGTCGCGGCGGTGGGAGCGGCGGCGATAGTGGCGGTCGTCATCATCGCTCAGCGAGCCCGCGATCAGCGCGGTCGCCAGCCCCGCGCCGGCGCCAAGCGCCAGCGTGCTGCCCCAGTCGGTCGAGCCGTCGGGGTTCTGGCAGCCGCCGAGGATCAGGCCGGCGGCGAGGGCGAGAGCGGGAAGCATGCGGCGCATGGGGGGAACCTCCTCCGATGCGGGGAGGCTGGGCCCCGGGCAAGGCGGCGCCATGGCGGGAATCCGGCCGCATGAGGGCAGCCGTCCCCCGCCCGGGCACGGCTCAGCGCAGGGGCGGGGCGTATTGCAGGCCGCCGTCGTTCCAGAGACGGTTCATCCCGCGCGGCAGGCCCATGGGCTCGATGTTGCGGGTCCACATCTCGCCGTAGTTGCCGACAGCCTTGATGGCCAGGGCGGCCCAGCGCCGGTCCAGGCCGAGGGAGGGACCGACCTCGCCATCGGTGCCGAGCAGGCGGCGGATATCCGGGGAGGAGGACGTGGCCAGGCTGTCCACCTTCTCCGCCGTGACCTCCAGCTGCTCGGCGGCGATCAGCGCCAGCTGGGTCCAGCGCACGATGTCGAACCAGCGGTCGTCGCCCTTGCGGACGAAGGCGCCGAGCGGCTCCATCGAGATCACCTCCGGCAGCACCAGCAGTTCCTCCGGCTTCTCCCGCCTGTGGCGGAAGCCCGACAGGCCGGTGACGTCGCGCGTGAAGGCATCGCAGCGGCCGCTGAGGAAGGCGGACTGGATCTGGTTCGGATCGTCGATGATGACCGGCGTGAACTTCGCCCCGATGCGACGGAAATAGTCCTGCAGGATCAGCTCCGTGGTCGAGCCCGGCGGCACGCAGATGCTGGCCCCGTCCAGCTCCGCCACCTTGGTGACGCCCAGCGCGGTCTTCACGACGAAGCCCTGGCCGCTGAAATAGTTCGGCGCGGCGAAGCTGAGGCCGAGCGCGCTCTCCCGCGTCGTCACCCAGGTGGTGCTGCCGAACAGCACATCGACCTCGCCGCTCTGCAGGGAGGGGAAGCGCGTCAGTCCGGTGACCGGGCGGATGGTGACCTTGCTCGCGTCGCCCAGCGCGGCGGCGGCCAGGGCGCGGCAGGAATCGACGTCCATGCCGCGCCAGACGCCCTGGCTGTCGGGCAGCGAGAAGGGCGGGTTGTCGTTCTGCATGGCGCAGATGACGCTGCCCCGCGCGCGGATGGCGTCGAGGGTGGCGGAGCCGCTGGGGGGCGCGGGCTGGGCCAGGGCCGTGCCGGTGCCGAGCAGGCCGGCGAGCAGGGCCGCGCCGCATCGCAGCGCGCGGCGGAGGGAGACGGCGGGACGCCGCGTCGGGGTCGTGAGGGTCATGCTTGGGTCGCGCCTCATGGCTGTCCTGGCCGGCCGGGACGGGCCGGCGGGGGAGGGCAGGCTAGAGCAGAAGCGCGCCGCGTGACACCGCACGCCAGGCGCTGTCCGCCGCGGAGCTAGCCGCGCGCGCCGGAGAAGGCGTTGAAGGTCTGCAGCGTATAGGTGTCCTTCACCCCGGCCACGGTCTGCACCCGCTCGACCACGAAGAGCCCGATGTCGCGGTCGCCCTCCAGGTAGAACTTGCCGAGCAAATCGTATTGCCCCGAGATGGAATGCATCTCGGAGAGTTCCTCGATGGTGTCGGCCATCTCCCGCGCCACCTCGTAGGCGCGGCCCATCTCGCACTTGATCATGACGAATATGGCGCGCATGGCTGGCCTCCCGCTGGTGCCCGGTTGCTCGGCCGGCACCATGACGTGGCCCCGGCCCCGGGGGAAGGGGGCGGCGGGATCCCGTGTCCCGATTCCCGGCGGGCCTGAATTCCGGCGGATTTGAATTCCCGTCTGGCGCGGGTAGCCGCGGCACGGCGCCTCGGCTAGCCTGCCGCCACTTGTGTGATGACTGCAACGAGGAACGGGCCGGGATGGACGGGATGAGCACAACGACACGCACGGGCGGCCAGCTTCTGGCCGATGCCTTGGTGGCCCAGGGCGTGACGCAGGCCTTCTGCGTGCCGGGCGAGTCCTATCTCGACCTGCTGGACGGGCTCTATGCCAACAGCGACCGGATCGCGCTGACCACCTGCCGCTTCGAGGCGGGCGCGGTGAACATGGCGGAGGCCCATGGCAAGCTGACCGGCCGCCCCGGCGTGGCGCTGGTCACGCGCGGCCCCGGCGCCTGCCATGCCGCCATCGGCGTGCATGTCGCCTACCAGGACAGCACGCCGCTGATCCTGATCGTCGGCCAGATCCCCTTCGCCGAGACCGATCGCGAGACCTTCCAGGAGGTGGACTACCGCCGCATGTTCGGCTCCGTCGCCAAATGGGTGACGCAGATCGACGACGCCGCGCGCATCCCCGAGCTGATGGCGCATGCCTTCGACGTCGCCACCTCCGGCCGCCCCGGCCCGGTGGTGATCGCCATCTCCGAGGAGATGCAGAAGGCCCGCGTGGCCGTGCCAGATATCGGCCCGGCCGAGGTGGCGCCGGCCTCGCCCTCGCCGGCGGCGCTGGAGAAGATGCTGGCCCTGCTCGACGCCGCGGAGCGGCCGCTGGTGGTGCTGGGCGGCTCGCGCTGGAGCGCGGAGACGCGGCGCATCATCCGCGCGTTCTGCGTGGCGCGCGACCTGCCGGTCGCCGTCGCCTTCCGCCGCCAGAGCCTCTATGACTGCACCCTGCCGAACTTCGCCGGCGACCTCGGCGTCGGCGCCGATGCCGGGCTGGTGGCCCGCGCGAAGCAGGCCGACCTGATCCTGGCCATCGGCACCCGGATCGGCGAGCCGGTCAGCCAGGGCTATACCCTGTTCGACATGGCGGGGCAGTCGGGCCAGAAGATCGTCCATATCCATCCCGACCAGGCCGAGATCGGCCGCGTCTACCGCCCGGCGCTCGGCATCACCGCCGAGATCAACGCCTTCGCAGAGGCCCTGGCGAAGCTGCCGGCGCCGGAGGGCGCGGCGAAATGGTCGGCCTGGACGCGGGAGGTGCACGCCGCCCGCGTGAAGCAGGCGGAGGCGCCGGACTATGCCGGGCCGCTGAACCTGGCGCGCGAGCTGCAGGCGCTGGAGAAGATCCTGCCGGCCGACACGATCTTCACCTGCGATGCCGGCAATTTCGCCACCTGGCCGAACCGCTTCATGCACATGACGGCGGAGCAGGAGTTCCTGGGCCCGACCAACGGCGCCATGGGCTATGCCGTGCCGGCGGCGATCGGCGCCAAGATCACCTTCCCGGAGCGCACGGTCATCGGGCTGGTCGGCGATGGCGGCTTCCTGATGACCGGGCAGGAGATCGCGACCGCCTTCCAGGATGGCGTGGCGCCGGTCATCCTGGTGTTCAACAACGGCATGTACGGCACCATCCGCATGTACCAGGAGCGTGCCTATCCCGGCCGCGTCTCCGGCACGAAGCTGACCAACCCGGACTTCACCAAGTTCATCGAGGCCTTCGGCGGCCATGGCGCGGTGGTGGAGAAGGATGGCGAGCTGGTGCCGGCCTTCCAGCGCGCCGTGGCCAGCGGCAAGCCGGCGGTGATCGAGATCCGGATGAACCCCGAGCAGGTCACGAACCGCGCCACCATCGAGGAGCTGCGGCGGCAGGGCGGCGGCAAGCACTGAGCGAGGCCATGGCCGGGAGCGCCCGCTAGAACGCTTTCCGTTCGCCCTGGCTCACGGCAAACGCTCCAGCCATTCGCTTTGACGAGCATCTTCACCCGATCAGGTGCTTCCACCTGATCGGGATCCGCTCTAGCCGTGGCGCGCTCGGCTGTCGGCCGGAGCCTCGTCGCGCTCCTCCAGCCCGTAGTCGCGGATCACGGCGGCCACCCGCAGCCGGTATCCGGCGAAGACCCCGCCACGCCCCACCGCCTGCGCGGCGCGATGCGAGGGCAGGTTGCGCCACGCACGCACCGCCGCCTCGTCCCGGAAGAAGGACAGCGACAGGAGCTTGCCCGGATCGCTCAGGCTGCGGAACCGCTCGACCGAGATGAAGCCGTCGATGGTATCCAGCTCGGCCCTGAGCCGGGCCGCGATCTCGAGATAGCGGTCCTGATGGCCCTCGGCCGGGCGGACCTCGAAGAGCACCGCGATCACGCTGAGCCTCCTGTCGGATGGAGGCCCCTTGGCCGTCGGAGGCCGGGGCCGGTTTTCATGAAGCGCCACCCCTCCGGAGCGAAGCGGCGGCGACGGCTCAGTCACCGATCGCCACCCCCTCCCGCCGCGGATCGGCCCCGCCCAGCAATCCCCCCGGCGTGACCGTGATGGCCTGCAGCCCCGAGGTCATGGGCCGCACATCCACCTTGTGCCCGCGCGCCTCCAGCGCCGGCGCCAGGGCGGCCGCCGCGCTGCCCTGCTCCAGCTCGACCGTGGCGCCGAGGCTGCCGATGCGGGGCAGGGAGACCGCCGCCTGCGGGTCCAGCCCCCAGTCCAGCAGGCCGAGCAGCGTTTGCGCGACATAGCCGATGATGCGCGCCCCGCCCGGGGAGCCCAGCACCGCCACCAGCCTGCCGTCCCGGTCGAAGACCAGGCTCGGCGCCATGGAGGAGCGCGGCCGCTTGCCGCCCTCGACCCGGTTGGCCACCGGCCGGCCGTCGATCTCCGGACGGAAGGAGAAGTCGGTCAGCTCGTTGTTGAGGAAGAAGCCCTCGACCAGCAGCCGCGCGCCGAAGGCATCCTCGACGGTGGTGGTCATCGACACGGCATTGCCGGCGGCATCGACGATGGACACCTGGCTGGTGCCGAACTCCGGCTGCGTCGGCTGCGGCGCCAGCCGCCCCTCCCGCCAGCGCGGCAGGCCCGGGCGGGGCGCGGGATGCGCGCGGTCGCGGTCGATCAGCTGGGCGCGCAGGGTGAGGTAGCCGTCCTCCGTCAGGCCGCGCACCGGCACGGGGGTGAAGTCGGCATCGGCCAGGTAGAGGTTGCGGTCGGCGAAGGCGAGGCGGCTGGCCTCGGCCAGAAGATGCGCCGCGTCGGCCCCGCGCGGATCGAGCCGCGCCATGGGCAGATGCTCCAGGAGGCCGAGGATCTGCGCCACGGCGACGCCGCCGGAGGAGGGCGGCGGGAAGCCGCAGACGCGCCAGCGGCGGTAGGGCCGGCAGAGCGGCTCGCGCGGCTTCGGGACATAGGCCGCGAGGTCGGACAGGGTCATGCCGTTCCCTGCATCGCCATGCCGGGCGATGCCGGCGACGATGGCCTCGGCGATGGGGCCGCGTTGCAGGGCGGCGGCGCCCTGCTCCGCCAGGGCGCGCAGCGTGCGGGCCAGCGCCGGGTTGCGCAGGACATGGCCGGCCGGCCAGGGCGTGCCGTCGGCGGCGAAGAAGTAGGCCCGCGCACCGGGGTCGCGCCGCAGCCTCTCCGCGTCCTCCCCGATCAGCGCGGCGAGGCGCGGCGAGACCGGGAAGCCCTCCTCGGCGAGCCGGATCGCCGGCGCGAAGAGCGTGGCCCAGGGCAGCCGGCCCTGCGCCTGGTGGGCGGCCTCCAGCATCGGCATGACGCCGGGTGCGCCCACGCTGCGGCCGGACAGCACGGCCTCGTAGAAGCTGAGCGGCGTGCCGTCGGGGCGCAGGAACAGGGCGGGCGTGGCGGCGGCCGGCGCCGTCTCGCGCCCGTCCCAGGCGGTGAGGAGGCTGCCCTCGGCCCGCCAGTGCAGCAGCAGCGCGCCACCGCCGATGCCGGAGGATTGCGGTTCCACCAGCGTCAGCACCGCCTGCACGGCCACGGCGGCATCCACCGCGCCGCCGCCCTGCCGCAGCATGGCGAGCCCGGCCTCCGCCGCCAGCGGATGCGCGGCGGCGACCATCTGGCGCTCGGCCCGCGCCGGCGGGCGCGGGGCCTCCTGCGCGGCGGCGGCGGGCGCCAGCAGCAGCGCCATGAGGCCGAGACTTCCGAGATGTCGCCGCATCGCCATTCTTCCTGCCGGGGGCGGCAGGATAGTCCGCGCCGGGGCGGTCTTGCATCCCGCCCCCGGTGATGTGACCTCTCGTCGCGGCATGGCGGAAGGGAAGGGCGATGGCCCCGGAGGATGAGGCGCTGCCGGAGGGCATCCGGCGCAAACTGGTGGAGAGCAAGCAGCGCTGGGCGCGCGAGGGCCGGCTGCTGACCGGGCAGGCCCCAGGGCAGGCCCCAGGGCAGATCCCGGCAGGGGAGGGGCCGCGCCCGCGCCTGCCGCCGGGCCAGCGGCGGGTCGCGGACTTCCCGGTGCTCGATCTCGGCCTGCAGCCCGCGGTGACGCGGGAGGCCTTCCGGCTGAAGGTGGAGGGGCTGGTCGAGCGCCCGGTGACGCTGGACTGGGCCTGGCTGCAGGAACTGCCGCAGGAGGAGCGGGTCAATGACATCCACTGCGTCACGCAATGGTCGCGCTACGACAACCGCTGGAGCGGCGTGCCGGCTCCGGCCCTGCTCGACCTGGTGAGGCTGAAGCCGGGCGCCGCCTTCGTCAGCTTCGAGGCGCATGACGGCTACACCACCAACCTCCGCCTGGACGACTTCGCCCGCCCGGAGAACCTGCTGGCGCACAGCTGGGAGGGCCGGCCGCTGACGCGGCAGCACGGCGGACCCCTGCGCATCGTGGTGCCGCATCTCTATCTCTGGAAAAGCGCCAAATGGGTGCGCCGCATCACCTTCACCAACCGGAACCAGCCGGGCTTCTGGGAGGTGCGCGGCTATCACGACCGGGGCGACCCCTGGCTGGAGGAACGCTATGGCTGACCCGACCCGCCGCGCCCTGCTCGGCGCACCCCTGCTGCTGGCGGCGGCCCCCGCCGCGCCCGATCCCGCGGCGGCGCGGGGACACGATTTCCGCTTCCCCGCCATCGAGGGGGGCGAGATCGACCTGGGCGCGCAGCGCGGCCGGCCCCTGCTGGTGATCAACACCGCGAGCTTCTGCGGCTTCGCCAGCCAGTTCGCGGGGCTGCAGCGGATCCACGAACGCTACGGTCCGCGCGGCCTGTTCCTGCTGGCCGTGCCGTCCAACGACTTCAACCAGGAGAATGCCGACAGCACGGCGATCAAGGCCTTCTGCGAGGCCACCTGGGGGGTCGACTTCCCGATGGCGGCGCCCTGCCACGTGAAGGGGCCGGAAGCCCATCCCTTCTTCGCCTGGGCGGCGGCCCGCAGCACGGCACCGCGCTGGAACTTCTTCAAGTACCTGGTGGCGAAGGACGGGCGCCTGCTGCAGGCCTTCCCGAGCGCCACCGGGCCGGACGCGCCCTCCTTCCGCCAGGCGATCGAGGCGGCGCTGGCGTGATGGCGGAATGGCGGCCGATGCGGCCCGTGGACCTGCCGGCGGCGGAGCGCATCGCCGCCGTGGTGCATCCGGACTTCCCGGAGGACGAGACGGTCTTCGCCGAGCGCCTCGCGTTGTATCCGGAGGGCTGCCGCGTGCTGGTGGGGGAGGGCGGGGCGCTGGGCTACGCCATCACGCATCCCTGGCGGCGGGGCGAGCCGCCGGCGCTGAACAGCCTGCTCCGCGCCCTCCCCGCGCGGCCCGACACCTACTACATCCACGACCTCGCCCTGCTGCCCGGCGCGCGCGGCGGCGGCGCCGCCGGCCGGCTGGTGGCGCTGCTGGCGGAGCAGGCGCGCGGCCTGCCGGGGATGTCCCTGGTCGCGGTGAACGGCTCGGTGCCCTTCTGGCGCCGGCAGGGCTTCTCGGTGGTGCGGGAGCCGCGCCTCGCCGCCAAGCTGCGGAGCTATGACGCGGAGGCCTGCCTCATGGAACGCCCGCTGGCCGGGTGAGGCGGCGCCGGCTCAGCGCAATCCGGGCAGCACCGCCGCGCGTTCGGTGCAGAAGCGCCGCACCGCCGCCGCCAGCCAGTCGCACTCGGCCTCGCCGATCGGCAGGCTCAGGGCGATCATGCCGCGCCGCGCCAGGTAGAGGCCCTCCGCCATCAGGTCGAGGAAGAACAGCTCGCGCAGCTGCTCCTCCTCGGCCGTGGATGCATAGGGGCGGAGAAGCGGGCCGGGGCGGAAATGCGGCGCCATCATGCTGCCCGCGCCGGTGAAGTGCAGCCCGCTGCCCTCGGCCGCCTCGTTCAGCGCCGCGCGCAGCGCCTCGCCACGGTCATAGAGCGCGGCGGCCTCGCTGGCGCCGAAGACCTCGCCCAGCGCCACGACCCCGGCGGCCATGGAGAAGACGTTGTTGTTGAAGGTGCCGGCATGCGGCAGGCTGCCCGGGCGGTGGCCGTCGAACTGCGCCATGATGTCGGCCCGGCCGCCGAAGCCGCCGAAACTCATGCCGCCGGCCATGTACTTGCCGAGCGTCGTCATGTCCGGCGTGATGCCCAGCCGGGCCTGCAGCCCGCCCTCGGAATGGCGGCTGCACATCACCTCGTCGAGGATCAGCACGGCGCCGGTCTCGGAGGCGGCCTCGCGCAGCGCCTGCAGGAACTCGGCGCTGGCCGGGATGCAGCCGCCCGCGCCCATCATCGGCTCGACGATGACGGCGCCGATGCTGTCGGCATGGCGGCGGATCAGCGCGGCGGCACCCGGCCCGTCATTGTAGTCGGCCAGGGTGAAGGGCAGCGGCAGGGTCACCGCCTCGGCCCCCGGCGTGAACAGCAGGACCCCCCCGTGGTAGCCGCCGCGGAAGGCCAGGATGCCGGGGCGCCCCGTGAAGTTCCGCGCGGCGGTGAGGGCCATGATATTGGCCTCCGTGCCGCTGTTGGTGAAGCGCACGCGCTCGATCGAGGGGAAGCGCGCCTGGATCAGCGCCGCCAGCCGGCCCTCATCGGCGCCGACCGCGGCGAGGTTCATCCCCCTCTCCATCGCGGCGCGCAGCGCGGCCTGGATGCGCGGCTCGGAATGGCCGAACAGCCCCGCGGAATACTCCCCGCAGAAGTCGATGTACTCATGCCCGTCCACATCCCAGAGCCGGCACCCCGCGCCCCGCGCCATGGCCGTGGGGAAGGGGGTGTAGAACAGGACGCTGCGGGTATTGCCGCCGGCCAGGCTCTGGCGCGCCGTCTCGTGCAGGGCGGCGGAGGCGGGTCTCGCCTGCGCATAGGCGTCCCGTGCCTCGGCCAGCAGGGCCGGGAGATCGCTGTTGCGCAGAGGCGCGGAGGGGCCTGCGGGCATGGTAAGGGCTTCCTTGGCGACGCTGCCGGTCAGGCTGCGGCGGGTCCCGCCCCGGGTCAAGCCTGGGCCTGGCCATGCCATGTCTATCCTTGCGTAACAACGGACTATCAAGGCTGGCGGTGAAGTGCCATGAACTGTAAGGAGGCGTGGATGCGCCGCAGAGATCTCCTTGCCCTGCTGCCGGCGGCGGCCGTGCCGGGCGCGCGGCCCGGCCGGGCGGCACCGCCGCAGACCTGGCCGGCCGATAGCGCGGCGTGGCTGCGCCTGGCGGCGCGGCTGCGGGCGGTGGACCAGGACGGGCTCTCGCCGGGTCACTACGCCATCCCGCCCGACAGCCGCGCGGCGGCCGATCCGTCGGGTCATGCCGCCGCGCTGCGGGCCGCGGCGCAGGCCGTGCTGGCG
>NZ_JBSXMU010000036.1:0-32673 GCF_054073225.1 Teichococcus aerofrigidensis | reverse complement strand
CGCCGCATCGCCCCCGAGGCGCAGCTCGACAGCCGCCGCGCCGCCGAGCGGCAGGGCGACGGGGGCCAGGGTCAGGGCGGCGTCACGCATGCCGCGCGGCCTCCGCCGGCGGCGTTCCGGCCGCCGGCCTTCCGGGCGCCGGCCTCGGGCTCTCCGGCCTCGGCGGCTCGAAGAAGGGGTCGCCCAGCCGCTCGGCCGCGTCGATCTCGCGGCTGTCGAGGGTGCCGAAGCGGCCGTAGAGGCGCAGCACCAGCGCCGCCAGGAAGGCGACCAGCGCGAAGCCGATGACGATGGCGGTCAGCACCAGGGCCTGCGGCAGGGGGTTGGCGGCGGCCGGCGTCAGGCTCTGCGTCCCGGGCGGGATGAGCGGCGGCACCGTGGTGCCGATCCGCCCCATGGCGAAGATCAGCAGGTTGACCGCGGTCGAGAGCAGGGAAATCCCGAGCACCAGTCGCACCAGGTTGCGCGACAGCATCAGGAACACCCCGCAGGCCGCGAGCAGGGCGATGGCGGCGCTCAGCAGCAGGATCATCGGGCGGGCTCCCGGTAGAGGCGGAAGAGGAAGGCGAGCACGCTGCCGAGGACAACGAGATAGACGCCGATATCGAAGAACAGGGTGGTGCCGAACTTCACCTCCACGCCGAGGATCACCGGGCTGAACCACAGGTGCTGCAGGAAGGCGCCGTGCAGCGCGAGGCCGGGCAGGCCGCTCAGCAGGGCGAAGAGCAGGCCGGCGCCGGCGAGCCCGAGGGGATGCAGGCGCAGCAGGCGCCGCGCCGCGCCGACGCCCTTGGCCAGGGCGACGATGGCGAAGCCCAGCGCCGCGACCAGCCCGCCGATGAAGCCGCCGCCCGGCTCGTTGTGGCCGCGCAGCAGGATCCACAGCGAGGCGACCCCCAGCATGACGAAGAAGATCCGGTCCATGGCGCGCAGCACGAGGGCGGAGGAGCCCTGGCCGCCGCCATCCTCCTTCTGCCCCGCCGGCGGCCGCAGCAGGGCCCAGACGGTGATGGCGGCGAAGCCCAGCACGGCGGTCTCGCCGAAGGTGTCCATGGCGCGGAAATCGACCAGGATGACGTTCACCACGTTGCGCCCGAAGGCTTCCGGGTAGCTGGCCTGGGCGAAGTAGTCGGAGAGGCGCGTGTCCAGCGGCTGCGACAGCACCGATTGCAGCGCCAGGAAGACCAGGAGCCCGAAGCCGGCGGCCAGCAGGCCGTCGCGCCGCCGCTCCGCCTCGCTGCGCGCGATGCCGGGCTCCAGCGGCAGGCGCAGCAGGGTGGCGGTCAGCAGGACGACCAGCAGGGCCTCGACCGAGAACTGCGTCAGCGCCAGGTCCGGCGCGCCGTTGAGCAGGAAGATCAGCGCGATGCAGAGCCCGACCAGACCGACGGCGACCAGGCCGGTGAGCAGCGAATCCGCCCGCGCGGCGGTCAGCCCGCCGGCCAGGCCGATGATCAGCAGGCCCAGCACCTCCGGGCGCAGCCGGTCCTGGGAGGTGAGCGCCAGCCCGCCGCTCATCGCCAGGCCGAGGCCGGCCAGGAGCAGCACGGTGGCGAAGATCGTGGCCAGGTAGCGCCTCAGATCGCCGTGCTGCAGGGTCCGGGCGGTGGCCTCGGCCAGCTCGTCGAGGCGGCGCATGCCCCATTCGTAGCCGTGGTCGCCCGAGAAGCGGTCGAGCCGCTTCAGCCCGCGCAGCCCGGCATGGATCGGCTGCCACAGCATCAGGATCAGGCCGCCGACGACGATCACCAGCCCGCTCAGCGCCAGCATCGGCGTCAGCCCGTGCCACAGCTTGAAGCTGACCTCGACCGGCTCGCCGCGGATGGCCGAGGCGGCGGGGGCGATGACATACTGGCTCACCCCCTCCGGCCAGAGGCTGAAGACCAGGCCGGCCAGGGCCAGCACCAGCGGGCCGAAGAGCAGGCCCGGCGTCTCGCCATGCTTCACCGCCGTGGTGCGGTGGCGGTTGAGGAAGAAGGGCCGCAGCGAGACCACCCCGGCGATGCCCACCATCACCGCGTTGACCAGCACGGCGACGACGACCGGCGCCGCGTCCCAGGAGCTGGCGAGCTGCGCCTCGAACAGCACCTCCTTCGAGATGAAGCCCATGAAGGGGGGCAGGCCGGCCATGGACAGGCTGGCCAGGACGGCGGCGGCGGCGGTGAGCGGCAGGAAGCGGGCGACGCCGCCGAGCTTGCGCAGCGTCGCCTCGCCGGTGGCGTGGATCACCGTGCCGGCGCAGAAGAAGAGGGCCGCCTTGTAGAAGGCATGCGCCAGGATGAAGCCGACGGTGGCGACCACCGTGGCCTCGCCGTCCAGGCCGGTCAGCATCACCAGGATGCCGAGCGAGGCGACGGTGGAATAGGCCAGCACCGCCTTGAAGCCGGTGGCGCGCAGGGCCTGGATGGCGGCGACCAGCATGGTGACGGAGCCGACCGCGACCAGCGCCTCGCGGTACAGCGCGGCATCGCCGAGCACCAGCTCGAAGCGGGCCAGCAGGTAGATGCCGAGCTTCACCATGGTCGCCGAATGCAGGTAGGCCGAGGCCGGGGTCGGCGCCTGCATGGCGTTGGGCAGCCAGAAGTAGAAGGGATACTGCGCCGACTTGGTGAAGGCACCGAGCAGCACGAAGAGGATGATCCAGGTGCGCCAGGGGCTGGCCAGGATCTCGTCCGAACGGGCGGCGGCCTCGGACAGGGAGAAGCTGCCGAGCGTGGCGCCGATCAGCAGGATGCCGGCCAGCAGCGCCAGCCCGCCGCCCGCCGTCACCAGCAGCGACTGAATGGCCGAGCGCCGCGCCGTCGGGCTGTGGCTCTCGAAGCCGATCAGCAGGAAGGAGAGCAGGCTGGTCAGCTCCCAGAAGACGAAGAGGCTGATCAGGTTGTCCGAGAGCACCGCGCCCAGCATCGCGGTCATGAACAGCAGGATCAGGGTCAGGAAGCGGGCGCGGGTGGCGGGCTGCTTCTCCGCCATGTAGGCGCCCGAATAGACCACGACCAGCGCGCCGATCCCGGTGATCAGCAGGGCGAAGAGGAGGGAGAAGCCGTCGAGGCGGAAGTCGAGGTCAATGCCGAGCGAGGGCGCCCAGGGCAGCCGCGCGCCGATCACCTCGCCGCCCGCCACCGTGCCGGCCATGGAGAGGAAGCCGGCGAAGAGGGTGGCGGGCAGGAGGCCCAGCGCCCAGCCGCAGAAGCGGCCCGTCAGATGCGAAACCGGCGCGGCCAGGAGGGCGCCCAGCACCGCCAGGCCCAGTAGCAACCCGATACTCAATGACCCTGTCCCCCTCCATACCGCAGCCGCCAAAAGATTAACTTATATACATGTTGTTCGTTGCACGAGAAAGTGAGCGGGCCGGGCCCGCCCTAGCGTCTTCTCCAGGCCAGCCAGCCGCGCAGCACCAGCCAGCAGGCCATGGACCAGGCGGCGCCGAGGCACCAGCCGGCCAGCACGTCGGTCGGCCAGTGGACGCCGAGATAGATCCTGCTGGCGCCGACCAGCAGCGCCAGCAGGATGGCGATGCCGAGGATATAGGCTTTCAGCCGCCCTGCCTCAGTCACGCCGGCGAGAAGGGTACCGAGTGTCAGATAGCAGGTGGCGGACAGCATGGCGTGACCGCTCGGGAAGCTCGCCGTGTGCACCTCCACCAGGTGTGCCACCAACTCGGGGCGGGGGCGGTCGAAGCCGAGCTTGAGCAGGCTGTTCAGCGCCATGCCGCCGCCGAAGGAGAGCACCAGCAGCAGCGCGGAGAACCACTTCCGCAGCATCAGGATGTAGCCCAGCGCCACCAGCCCGATCAGCAGCAGCACCGCGTGGCTGCCCAGCGCGGTGAAGTCGCGCATCATGACCTCGAGCCAGAAGGGCCCGATCGGGTCGGCCGGATCGCCCGGCCGGCGCAGGGCGAGCAGGAGGCCCTCGTCGAAGTCGCGCGTATCGCCGTCGAGGGCGCTGTCCATCAGGCCGGCGAAGGCGAGCATCCCGCCGGCGCAGACCAGCAGCGCCGCCAGGGTGGCGAACTGTCCCCAGCCGAATCTCGCGGGCCCGGCGGGACGCTCCATCCCGCCAGGCCTCCCGGCCCTTCCGAAGGCAGGCGCCATCCCCACTCTCCTCTCTACTGAGAGCCAAGACGCGGGCGGGAAGATTCGGTTGCTCCGCGCATCCCGCCCCTCCGCCACGCGTTTGCCGCCCAGTGCAGGGTAGAGAGTGCCAAGGTAGAGCCGGGGAAGCATGAGGGGGACTGACATCATCGCGTGGCTCCGTGCCGGGCAGCGCCATGCGTGATCCGCGTCGCCGGGCCCTGCTGATCGTCAACCGGCAGGCCCGCAACGGCGGCGCCGCGCTGGACGAGGCGCTGGCGGTGCTCACCGCAGCGGGCTGGGGGCTGCAGGAGGCCACCTGCCGGGAGGGGGAGACGCCCGCCGACGTCATCCGCCGACACGCCGCGGAGGCTTTCACCGCCGTCATCCTGGGCGGTGGCGACGGCACGCTGAATGGCGCCGCTCCCGCCCTGGTCGAGACCGGCCTGCCCTTCGGCATCCTGCCGCTCGGCACCGCCAATGACCTGGCGCGCAGCCTGGGCATCGAGCCGGACCCCGTGGCGGCCGCGCAGGTCATCGCCGCCGGATTGCTGCGGCCGATCGATCTCGGCGAGGTGAACGGGCACCTGTTCTTCAATGTCGCCAGCATCGGCTTCAGCGCGCATCTGGCGCGCGGGCTGGGGCGGGAGGAGAAGAAGCGCTGGGGCAAGCTCGGCTATGCACTGGCCGCCTTCCGCCTGCTGCGCCGCACCCGCCCCTTCACCGCCTGGATCACCCATGACGGGGTGACGGAGAAGGTGAAGACTATCCAGGTCTCCGTCGGCAACGGCCGCCACTATGGCGGCGGCATGACGGTGGCCAGCAACGCCCGCCCCGATGACGGCAAGCTCGACGTCTACAGCCTGGAGCTGGACCACTGGTGGCGGCTCCTGGCACTGCTGCCCTTCCTGCGGCGCGGCACGCATGGGCAGTGGCGGGACGTGCGGGCCTTCCCGACCACGGCCTGCGAGGTCCGCACCCGCCGGCCGATGCAGGTCAACACCGATGGCGAGCTGACGGCCAAGACCCCCGCTCGCTTCCGCCTGCGGCCGAAGGCCGTGCGCGTCTTCGCACCCGCCTTTCCCCTCGGAGAACCTCTCCCGTGATGGACCAGCTCCTCGTTCTGGCGTCCGATCCCGCCGCCTGGGTGGCGCTCGCCGCGCTCGTGGCCATGGAGGTCGTGCTCGGCATCGACAACCTGATCTTCATCTCGATCATCACCAACAAGCTGCCGGAGGGGCAAAGGGAGCGGGCGCGCTATATCGGCATCGGCCTCGCGCTGGTGCTCCGCCTGGCGCTGCTCGGCACCGTCGCCATCATCGTGCGGCTGACCGCGCCGGTCTTCGAGGTGCTGGGCCAGGGCTTCTCCTGGCGCGACCTGATCCTGCTCGCCGGCGGCCTGTTCCTGGTCTGGAAGGCCACCAAGGAGATCCACCACAACGTCGATCCGCCGCCGGAGGGGGACATGTTCTCCGGCAAGGCGCAACTGACCTTCGGCGCCGCCATCGCGCAGATCCTGGTGCTGGACCTGGTCTTCTCGATCGACAGCATCATCACCGCGGTGGGCATGACCGGGCATGTGCCCATCATGGTCATCGCCGTGCTGGCGGCCGTCACCGTCATGCTGCTGGCGGCCAATCCCCTGGCCCGCTTCATCGAGGCCAACCCGACCGTGGTGATGCTGGCCCTCGCCTTCCTGATGATGATCGGCATGACGCTGATCGCCGAGGGCTTCGGGGCGCATGTGCCGAAGGGCTACATCTATGCCGCCATGGCCTTCTCGGTGGCGGTGGAAGGGCTGAACCTGCTCTCCCGCCGCGCCCGGGCGCGGCAGCGGGGCTGAGGGGGCGCCCCGGCCGCGCGGCTCAGACGCCGCGCTGCAGGCCGCCATCCACCGCGACCGCCTGCCCGGTGACATAGGCCGAGACCGGCGCGGCCAGGAAGGCGACCATGGCGGCCACCTCCTCCGGCGTGGCGAGGCGGCCCATGGGAATGTCGGCGGCGACGCGGGCCAGCACCGCCTCCTCCGTCAGGCCCTCGTCCCGCGCCATGGCGGCGGCGCGGCCCTGCCAGAGCGGCGTCAGGGCACGGCCGGGCGAGACGGTGTTCACCCCGATCCCGTCCGGGGCCAGCTCCAGCGACAGCGTCTTGGACAGCGCGAGCAGCCCCGCCTTGTGGGTGTTGGAGACCACCTGATGCGCCGTGGGCTGCCGGGCCGAGACGGCGCCGAGCAGCACCACGCGGGCGCCCGCGGCGCGGCGCAGCGCCGGCAGCATGGCCCGCACGGCGCGCACCGGGCCCAGGATGTTGAACTCGTAGTTCGCCAGCCATTGCGCGTCGGTCAGCGCCTCGAAGGCGGAGCGGTGGCTGCCTCCGGCGGCGCAGACCAGGGCCTGCAATCCCCGCCCCTCGTACCGCGCGGCGAGCGCGGCGAGCTGCGCCGGATCGGACTGGTCGCAGGGGACGGTCTCCGGCCGGGTGCCGGTCTCGGCCGCGAGGCGGCCGGCGGCGGCCTCAAGCCGGCCAGTGTCGCGCGCCGCGATGGTCACGCGCGCGCCCTCCCGCAGCAGCAGGGCCGCGGTGGCGAGCCCGATGCCTGAGGAACCGCCGATGACCAGCGCCTCGCATCCTGTCAGTTGCAGATCCATGGTCCCGTGGCTCTCCCTGTCTCGCCGCTCATTCCGGCCTGGTGTTGGACGCCTTCAGCAGGGGCCGCCACTTCTCGGTCTCCGCCTTGAGGAAGGCCGCCAGGGCGGCGGGCTCGGAAGGCCGCGCCTCGGCGCCATGATGCGCCAGATCCGTCACCAGCTGCGGCTGCGCCAGGCAGTCCCGCAGCGCGGCGGAAAGCCGTGCCACGATCGGTTGCGGCAGCCCCCTGGGCCCGAGCAGGGCATACCAGTTGGCCACCTCGAAGCCTGGCACCGTCTCCGAGACGGCGGGCAGCTCGGGCATCAGGCGGCTGCGCCGCGCGGTCGGCACGCCCAGGGCGCGCAGCCGGCCCGCCTGCACCTGCGGCAGGGCGGTGGGCGCGGTGGCGAAGGAATAGTCCACCTTGCCGCTGATCAGGTCGCTCATGGCGGGTCCGCCGCCGCGATAGGGCACGTGCACCGTCTCGATGCCGGCGAGATGGTCGAGCAGGGCGCCGCCGAGATGCCCCGCGCCGCCGATGCCGGAGGAGGCGTAGTTCAGCTTCCCCGGATTCTCGCGCGCCGCGGCGATGAGGGCGCCCAGGTCGCGCCACGGCCGGTCGGCGGGGACGACGAGGATGTTCAGCACATCCGCGAAGAGGCCGATCGGCGTCAGGTCGGTCTGCGGGTTGAAGGCGAGGTCGTCGAACAGACTGGGGTTGATCGCCAGGGCGGAGATGGTGCCCATCAGCAGGGTATGGCCATCGGGCGCGGCGTTGACCACGGTCTGGGTGGCGACATTGCCGCTGCCGCCCGGCCGGTTCTCGACCACCACCGGCTCGCTGCCGCCGAGCGCCGCCTGCAGCCGGGGCGCCAGCAGGCGCGTGGTGATGTCGGTCGCGCCGCCCGCCGCGAAACCGACGACGATGCGGACCGGGTGGTCCGGATAGCGCGTCTGCGCGCGCGCGCCCGCGCCGGCCAGGGCCGGCAGGGCGAGCGCGGTGCCAAGCAGGGTCCGGCGCTGCAGCATGATGTGGTCTTCCTCCCCGGCGCCGGCCGGGTTGCGTTGCCCTCGGCCAGTCATGATCCGTGACGGCCATGGTCATTCCGTCATCTGGCGACTGTCAACAGTACGACCGCCCGCAAGTGCCCCGGAAACCTCCCGGCAGGGGTGTGCAACGGGCGGAAGATGACGGCGTTGTCATCCATCCTGACCGGCGAGGGATCGCCGGATGGACGGAGAGGAGAAGGAGCGCCGCATGAGCATCCCCATCGCGACCGAACGCCGTGTTCTGACCACCCACGAATATGAGACCGTGCAGCGCAGCCACTACCCCGACATCTCCGGTGTCCGGAAGCCGGAGCTGATCGACATCGCCCGGCGGCTGCGGGAGTTCCGCGACAAGGCCCGCGACGTCGCCCGGGGCCGCCAGCGCGAGAGGCGCGGCAAGGCCGAGCCGCGCGGCGCCACGCCGGCGCGGGACGAGACCGGCCTGACGGTCAAGAAGCAGATCTTCGCCTCCGCCCTGCGGCGGGTGAACAAGGAGATCGCGCGGCACGATGCCGATGCGCGCCGGCCGGAGCAGGGAGAGATCGCCCGTCGGGCCCTCGAGATGAAGCGGGCGAACCGGGCCCGGCATCATCCCAACGCCGGGCGCACCGCCCATCACGGCATGCGCAAGGTCGAGAGCGAGGCCGTCACCACCGGCGTCGATCCGCGGAAGGTGGGCAGCATCTCGCAGCAGAACAAGAACTTCCAGGGCGCCAGCGACCGCTGAGGCCAAGCGGGGCTCAGGCGGCGGGGCTCAGACGGCGGTGCCGCCGATGGTGAGCCCCGTCATCTTCAGGGTGGGCTGGCCGACGCCGACCGGCACGCCCTGGCCCTGCTTGCCGCAGGTGCCGATGCCGGGATCGAGCGCCATGTCGTTGCCGATCATGCTGACGCGGGTCAACGCCTCCGGCCCGTTGCCGATCAGCATGGCGCCCTTCACCGGGGCGCCGATCCGGCCGTTCTCGACCAGATAGGCCTCGGACATGCCGAAGACGAACTTGCCGCTGGTGATGTCGACCTGCCCGCCGCTGAAGTTCACGCCGTAGATCCCGCGCTTCACGCTGGCCAGGATCTCGGCCGGCTCCCTGTCGCCGCCCGCCATCACCGTGTTGGTCATGCGCGGCATCGGCGCATGGGCGTGGCTCTGGCGACGGCCGTTGCCGGTGGCGGCGGCGCCCATCAGCCGGGCGTTCTGCCGGTCCTGCAGGAAGCCCACCAGGATGCCGTCCTCGATCAGCACGGTGCGGCCGGAGGGCGTGCCCTCGTCATCCACCGTGATCGAGCCGCGCCGGTCGGGCAGGGTGCCGTCATCCACCACCGTCACGCCGGGCGCCGCGATGCGGCTGCCGAGCAGGCCGGCGAAGGCGGAGGTCCGCTTGCGGTTGAAGTCGCCCTCCAGCCCGTGGCCGATCGCCTCGTGCAGCAGGATGCCGGGCCAGCCGGGGCCGAGCACCACCTCCATCTCGCCGGCCGGGGCGGGGATGCTCTCCAGGTTCAGCACCGCCTGGCGCAGGGCCTCGTCCACCGCGCCGCGCCAGGCGGCGGGGGCGATGACGCGCTCATAGGCGAAGCGCCCGCCCATGCCGTGGCTGCCGGTCTCGCGCCGCCCCCCGGCCTCGACCACGACGGAGACACTGAGCCGCACCAGCGGCCGCAGGTCGGCCACCCGGTTGCCATCGGCGCGCAGGATCTGCACCGCCTGCCATTCCCCGGTGAGGCTGGCCATGACCTGGGTCACGCGGCTGTCGCGGGCGCGGGCATAGGCGTCGATCTCGGCCAGCAGCGCGGTCTTGGCGGGAAAGTCGAGGGCCGAGAGCGGGTTGGCGCCGTCGTAGAGCCGCGCATTGGTGGCGCGCGGCGCGGCGGCGAGGGTGCCGGACCGGCCCTGGGCCACGGCGCGCACCGTGGCCGCCGCCCGCTTCAGCGCCGCCTCCGAGATCTCGCCGCCATGCGCGTACCCGGCCGCCTCGCCCTGCACGGCGCGCAGCCCGAAGCCGCGCGTCGCGTCGAAGCTCGCCGAGCGGATGCGTCCGTCATCCAGGCTGACCGCCTCGCTCTCCACGTATTCGAGGAACAGCTCGCCATCCTCGGTGCCGGACAGGGCGCCGGAGAGGATGCGCTCGGCCGCGGCGCGGTCGAGGTCGCGGAAGAACAGCCGGTCGGTGGTCGCGAGGGCGGTCATGCCGTCTGCTCCTGATGCTGATGGGCGGGAAGCCGCAGCCGCGCCACGGTTCCCCGGCCGGGGGCGCTGTCCAGCCGGAGCTCCGCGCCCATGGCCCGGGAGAGGGCGCGGGCCAGGTAGAGGCCAAGCCCCGATCCGGCATAGCGGCGCGAATGCGTGGGCTCCAGCTGGACGAAGGGCTCGAAGGCGCGCTCCACCTGTTCCGGGTCGATGCCGATGCCGCTGTCGGAGACGCGCAACTCGACGACCCCCTCTTCCAGCGCCTCGGCGGAGACATGCACCTCGCCACCCTGCGGCGTGAACTTCAAGGCATTGGAGATGAGGTTGAGCAGCACCTGGCGCAAGCGCCGCTCCTCCGCCAGGGCGCGGGGCAGCTCCGGCAGGGGATCGAGGATCAGCGCCACCCTGGCTTCCTCGGCGGCGGTGCCCATCAGCCGCACCATGTTGCCGAGCACGGTCGGCAGGTGCAGCGGCCGGATCTGCGCCGGCAGCGGGCCGGTGCCGACCTGCGCGACCTCCAGGATCTCGTCGATCAGCGAGAGGAGGTGCCGCCCTGCCTCCAGGATGGTGCCGACGAACTCCTCGACATTGGCCCCGTTCGGATCGGCCTGCAGCGCCTCGGAGAAGCCGATCACGGCGTGCAGCGGGGTGCGGAGCTCGTGGCTCATGGTGGCCAGGAAGCGGCTCTTGGCAGCATCGGCCTCCTCGGCGGCGATGCGGGCGCGCTCGATCTCGGCCCGGGCGCGGTGCTCCTCGGTGACATCGCGGTAGGTCCGGATGAAGCCGCCTTCGGCGGTCGGGTCGCTGCTCACCTCGATCACCCGGCCATCGGGACGGGTGCGCTGATAGCGGCCCAGCCGGATCTGCATCTCATCGGGCGCCTGGCTGGCGCGGTGGTGGAACTGCGCGTCGGCGGTGAACTCGCCGCTGTCGAGCTGGCGCCGCTTCAGCTCCTGCAGGGGCGTGCCGGGCTGCAGCGCCTCGGGCGGCAGGCCGATCATCGGCGCGGCCAGCCGGTTGGCGGCGGTCAGCCGGGCATCCTTGTCGAACAGGCAGACACCGTGCGGCATGCTGTCGAGCATGACCTGCAGCAGATCGGCCCGGTGCCGGGCGTCGGTCTGGGCGCGATGCAACGCCGTGACGTCGCTGATGACGGAGATATGCCCGCCATCGGGCAGCGGGGCGCTGATGGCGCTGATCACCGTCCCGTCGCGCCGCGGCCGGGTGCGGGGCGGGCCGAAATGCGTCTGGCGCCGGAACACCTCCTCGGGCGTCGCGTCGTCGAGGAAGGTGCCGAGCGCGGCGCGGCGGGCGATGATCTCGGACAGATGCTCGCCGACCGTGACCTCGGCGCCGCGCATGATGGCCTGGTAGGCGGCGTTGACATGGCGCAGCCGCTGGTCGGGGCCATAGACGCAGACGCCGTGCGGCAGCGCCGCCAGCACACCGTTCAGCAGCGCGGCCCGGCGCCTGGCCTCGTCCTCGACCTGCTGCATCGGCGTGATGTCGTCGATCACGCTCATGGTGCCGCCATCCGGCAGCGGCTGGCTGATGAGGCGGACCGCCTGCCCGTCCTGCCAGCGGAAGATGCTGTCCTGCCGGCGGCCGCCGTCGAGCCTCAGGCTCCGCTCCAGCCGGGCGGCCTCGTCCGCGGGCAGGACCCGGTGGCGCGCGATCAGGCCGGCGATCGCATCCTGGCCGAGGCCGGGCCGCAGGCTGCCCGGGGGCAGGCCGAGGAGCGGCTCGCAGGAGGGGCTGGCGAGGCGCAGCCGGCCGTCCTGGTCGAACAGGCCGATGCCGAAGGGGCAGCCGAGCAGGGCGGTCTCCGCCAGCCGGAGGCGCCCCAGGGCCCGCGCCTCGCCCAGCCGGTGCGGCGTCGCGTCCACGAACATGGTCACGCAGCCGCCCTCGGGCAGCGGTGCGTAGTTGATCTCGATCCAGCGTCCGTCGGTGGCGCGGAACGTCCGGCGCCCGGGGCGGCTGCGATCGAGGGCCATCAGGGCCTGGTGCTGCGCCTCGGGGTCGCCCGGACCGCAGATGCCGGCATAGGCGGCCCAGCGCGTCATCTCCTCCAGGCTGCGCCCCACCAGCGACGCCCCGGCGGGCTGGCCGAACAGCAGGTTGATCTCCGGGCTGGCGAATCGGACCTGCCATGCCCCGTCATAGACCAGCATGGCGGGCGGCAGCGCCTCCGGCTCCTCCAGTCCGGTGGGCGCCGCGCCGGTCACGACCGGCCTGGCCGCGCGGCGGGCCGCAGCGCGTGCAGCGCCACCAGGCTCGCGGTCAGCACGCCCACCGCCATGGCCTGGTGCAAGGTGCCGAGCCAGACCGGCACCACCATCAGCAGGGTCGCCACGCCCAGCGCGTATTGCAGCAGCACCGCCCCGCCCAGGGCGAGCAGCGCGCCGCGGGCGAAGCCCGGCCGCAGGGCATGATGGCCCCAGGCCGCGGCCGCCAGGGCGGCCAGGCCGGCCAGGGTCGCCAGCAGGCGGTGGTTCCATTGCACGGCGGCGATGTTCTCGGTGAGGTTGCGCCAGGCGGGCGAGAGCATGGCATAGCCATCCGGCAGCCATTGTCCGTCCATCAGCGGGAAGGTGTTGTAGGTCAGCCCGGCGCGCAGCCCGGCGACAAAACCGCCGGCCAGCATGGCCAGCACCACCAGCCCCGCCGTCAGATGCACCAGCCGCCGCAGCCCGGCCGGATGCGCCGGGCCGTCGCGCTCCGGCCGCAGCAGGCCGAGCGCGGTCCAGAGCACCATGCCGTAGAGCACCAGGGCGAGGCCGAGATGCAGCACCAGCCGGTAGGGGGAGACGGTGGTGCTGTCCTCGAAGAAGCCGGAGGCGACCATGAACCAGCCGACCACCCCCTGCAGCCCGCCGAGCAGGAAGAGCAGCACCAGCCGCGGCTTCAGCCCGGCGGGAATGCGGCCCCGCAGCCAGAACCAGGCCAGCGGCAGCAGGAAGGCCAGTCCGATCAGCCGGCCCCAGAGCCGGTGCAGCCATTCCAGCCAGAAGATCCGCTTGAAGCCCTCGATGCCGAAGCCCTGGTTGATCAGCTCGTATTGCGGGATGCCGCGGTAGAGATCGTAGAGCCGCTGCCACTCGGCCTGGCTCATCGGCGGCAGGGTGCCGCGCAGCGGCGCCCATTCCATGATGGAGAGGCCGGAGCCGGTGAGCCGCGTGGCGCCGCCGAGCGCGACCATCACCCAGATCAGGCCGGCGATGCCGAGCAGCCACCAGGCGATGGCGCGGTGGTCGGCGCGGCTGTCGGGGGCGGGGCGGGGGGTGTCGAAAGGCATGGTCGCCCTTCCTAGCACAGCCGTCGCGGCGGCGGAGGACGCCACGCCGCTGCTTTTCGCTTTCGCGGGCGCGACGTGGCCACGCCGCATCAGCAGCCTCCCGTCATGGCGGGCGCTTGTCGCACCGCGCGCCGCCTGCTACCCCGCCCGGCCATGCCGGAAGACCCGCGCCCCGCCGATGCCGAAAGCCCCGGCGCGCCGCCCGATGCCCTGACCGAGCCCGCCATCTCCGTCGTCGTGCCGGTGCGCAACGAGGCGCCCAACATCGCCCCGCTGGTGGCCGAGATCGGCGCCGCCCTGGCCGCCGTGCCGCACGAGATCGTCTATGTCGATGACGGCTCGACCGACGCCACGGCCGAGACGCTGCGCGCCGTGGCGCGGGAGGTGCCGGCCCTGCGGGTGCTGCGCCACGCCGCCTCCTGCGGCCAATCCGCCGCCATCGTCACCGGTGTGCGCGCCGCGCGCGGCGCCTGGATCGCCACCCTGGACGGTGACGGGCAGAACGACCCGGCCGATATCCCGGCGCTCTGGGACTTCGCCAGGGCCGAGAGCCGCCCGGAGGCGCCGCCGCTGATGGTGGCCGGCTGGCGCACGAAGCGGCAGGACAACCAGGTGAAGCGCCTGTCCAGCCGCTGGGCCAACGGCATCCGGGCGCGCCTGCTGGGCGATGCCACGCCGGATACCGGCTGCGGCCTGAAGCTCTTCCCGCGCGCGCTGTTCCTGAGCCTGCCGGCCTTCGACCACATGCACCGCTTCCTGCCCGCGCTGGTGCTGCGCCAGGGCGGGCGGGTGGTCAGCCGGCCGGTGAACCATCGCCCCCGCATGCGCGGCCAGTCGAACTACGGCACGCTCGACCGGCTGGTGGTCGGCGTGGTCGACATCTTCGGCGTGATGTGGCTGCAGCGCCGCTGGAAGCGCCCCCATGTGCTGCCTGGGGTGCTGCCCGGGGTGCTGCCCGGGGACCCCGGGTGAGCGGCGGGCCGCCGCAACGCCGCAATCCCTTCGCCGCGCTCGCCCGGCTGCTGCTGATGGCGGCGGGGCTGGGCCTGGCCGGCTGGCTGCTGCGCGAACTGGGCGCGGCGCCGGGCGGTGACCAGGCCGAGGCCTGGGTGCGCCGCTTCGGCCTGCAGCAGACGCTCTGGGGGGAGGCGGTCTTCCTGGCCATCGGCGGCATCGCCTGCGCGGTCGGCGTGCCGCGTCAGGCCGTGGCATTCCTGGGCGGCTATGCCTTCGGGGCCTGGCTGGGCGGGCTGCTCGGGCTGCTGGCGCAGATGCTGGGCTGCGCCGCGGCCTATGGCTGGGCGCGGCTGGTCGGCGGGGGCTGGGCGGAGCGGCGGCTGGCCGGGCGCTTCGGGCGGCGACTGCGGCCGCTGCATGACAGCCTGACCGCCAGCCCCTTCGGCGCCACCCTGGCGCTGCGCCTGCTGCCCATCGGCAACAACCTGGCGGTGAACCTGCTGGCCGGACTCTCCGCCATCCCGGCCCCGGCCTTCCTGGCCGGCAGCCTGCTGGGCTACCTGCCGCAGACGGCGGTCTTCGCCCTGGCCGGCTCCGGCGTGGCGGTGGAGCGGACCACGCAGCTCGTCCTGGCCGGCATCCTGTTCCTGGGCTCGGCCCTGATCGGGGTCTGGATGCTGCGCCGGCACCGCACCGGCCGGGCGATGGCGACCGGGGACGACAGCGCGCCCTGAGCCCGGCCCGCCACCGGACTACCAGCGCAGCAGCTGCTCGAAATCCGCCGGCAGCGGCCAGCGCGCCGCGGTGGGGTCGATGGCCGGCCGCACCGGGAAGGCCTCGAGCAGCCCCGCGTGGTCGTGGGCGAAGGGCTGGTAGTGCCGGTCGATGGCGCGGATCAGCGCCGCCCAGTCGGTCGGCTGGCCGGTCGGCTGGCCATAGACCAGCAGGTTGCGGCGGCCGGTGCCGAGGTAGAAATCGGCGACGCGGTGGTCGAGCAGGCCGGCGCTCTCGGGCAGGGGGATGATGTGCGGGCCGGGCGGCAGGCTGCCGCTCAGCAGGGCGCAGGGAATGCCATAGGCATCGGCCAGGATCAGGCCGTGGAAGCTGGTGCTGGCGATGCGGCGGCAGCCGAGTATCTCGTCCAGCTTGCCGCGGAAGCCGGCCATCGATGGCTCGTGATAGGTCGGGATGATCCGGACGCCTTCCTCCGTCCCCCCCTCGTAGCGGGCCAGTCCGACGCGCATCAGCGGCTCGGGCTGCGGCGTGGCCAGCTCGGAGATATGCGGAATGACGCCGAGCTCGGTGCCCGGCGTCGCCTCGCCCTGGGGAAGGATGCGGGGGAAGATCCGGGGCAGCACCCAGCCCGGATCGCCATAGACCGCCGGCGCGTGCAGTCCCGCCTGGAGCAGGGTGCGGCGGGAGTTGGGGCCGCGCACGGCGTGGATGACGAATTGTGTGTCCGGCGGCGCGACGTAGCGGCCGGATTCCGCCATCCGCCCATGTGCCGCGTCGAAGCCGGTGCCCCAGACATGCACCGTGCCGTTGCGCTGGTTCTGGCCGATGGTGCCGACCGCGGCGAGGCGCAGGTTCCTGCCGTCGAAGGCGCGATGCGCCACCGGCAGGCGGCTGAGCGCGGTGGCGACCACGGGACTCAGGGCGTCGCCGAAATTGGCGAAAGGCACCTTCAGGGAACTGCGCACCCAGGCCAGCGGCACGGCCTTCAGGCGGTGGATCTCCGCCGCCAGATCGGCGTAGTCGCTGTAATGCGACAGGTCGGGGGCAGGCGCCACCTCGGGGGTTGCGGTCATGCGGCGGCTTTCCTGAGGCGGCGAAAGACGAAAGGTTACGCAGCCATATTGGACATTAAACCGGCATACTTGCAACCGGAAGCTGCGATGCCTCAACCTCCCCGCTTCGTCCGTCCGCCACGCTTGCCCGGCTCATAGCCGCCCCCGCCGGGGCCGAGGGGCTTCGGGCGCCATTCCTTCCGGCCTGCACCCCGCTTCGGCGCCGCCTCGGCGGCCCGCCGCGGCTGCGCGTCCTGCATGGAGCGGCCGGCCAGGTTGGGCTGCAGCGCATCCGCCAGACCCAGCTCGAGATTCTCCAGCCGCTTGATCTCGTCGCGCAGCCGGGCGGCGGTCTCGAACTCCAGATCGGCGGCGGCGGCGCGCATCTTGCGCTCCAGCTCGGCGATGCTGGCGCGCAGGTCCTTGCCGACGAACTCCGCCGGCCCGTCCTCCTCCGCCGCCGTCGGCGCGATGGTGACGTAATCCTGCTCATAGACCGATTGCAGCACGTCGCTGATCTGCCGGCGGATGGTCTGCGGCGTGATGCCGTGCTCGGCGTTCCAGGCCTGCTGCTTGGCGCGGCGGCGGTCGGTCTCCTCCAGGGCGCGGCGCATGCTGTCGGTCATGCGGTCGGCATAGAGGATGACGCGGCCCTCGGCGTTGCGCGCGGCGCGGCCGATGGTCTGGATCAGCGAGGTGGTGGAGCGCAGGAAGCCTTCCTTGTCGGCATCGAGGATGGCGACCAGGGCGCATTCCGGGATGTCCAGCCCCTCGCGCAGCAGGTTGATGCCGACCAGCACGTCGAACACGCCCTTGCGCAGGTCGCGGATGATCTCGATGCGCTCCAGCGTGTCCACGTCGGAATGCAGGTAGCGGACCTTGATGCCGGCCTCGGTCATGTATTCGGTGAGGTCCTCGGCCATGCGCTTGGTCAGCGTCGTCACCAGGACGCGGCCGCCCTTGGCCATCACGTCGTGGCACTGCGCCAGCAGGTCGTCCACCTGCCCCTCCACCGGCCGGATCTCGACCGGCGGATCGGTCAGGCCGGTGGGGCGGATGACCTGTTCGGCGAAGCTGCCCCCGGTGCGTTCCATCTCCCAGGAGCCGGGCGTCGCGCTGACGAAGAGGCTGTCGGGGCGGAAGCTGTCCCATTCCTCGAACTTCAGCGGGCGGTTGTCCATGCAGGAGGGCAGGCGGAAGCCGAACTCCGAGAGGATGGTCTTGCGCGCGTAGTCGCCCCGGTACATGCCACCGATCTGCGGCACGGTGACGTGGCTCTCATCGACGATCAGCAGCGCGTTCTCGGGCAGGTACTCGAACAGCGTCGGCGGCGGGTTGCCGGGGCCGCGGCCGGAGAGGTAGCGCGAGTAGTTCTCAATTCCCTTGCAGGAGCCGGTGGTCTCCATCATCTCGAGATCGAAGGTGGTGCGCTGTTCCAGCCGCTGCGCCTCCAGCAGCTTGCCCTCGGCGGTCAGCTCCTCCAGCCGCTGCTTCAGCTCGACACGGATGTCGCGGATCGCCTGCAGCAGGGTCGGGCGCGGCGTCACGTAGTGGCTGTTGGCGTAGATGGCGACATTCTCCATCTCGCCGGCGATCTCGCCGGTCAGCGGGTCGAATTCGCGCAAGCCGTCGATCTCGTCGCCGAACAGGCTGATGCGCCAGGCGCGATCCTCCAGATGCGAGGGCCAGACATCCACCGTCTCGCCGCGCACGCGGAAGGTGCCGCGCTGGAAGGCGGCGTCGTTGCGGCGGTATTGCTGCTCGACCAGCGCCTTCAGCAGCTGCTCGCGGGCGATGCGGCCGCCGAGCTGCAGCTTGACCACCATGTTCGAATACAGCTCGACCGAACCGATGCCGTAGATGCAGGAGACCGAGGCGACGATGATGACGTCGTTGCGCTCCAGCAGCGCCTGGGTGGCGCTGTGCCGCATGCGGTCGATCTGCTCGTTGATCTGCGCATCCTTCTCGATATAGGTGTCGGAGCGCGGAACATAGGCTTCCGGTTGATAGTAGTCGTAGTAGCTGACGAAGTACTCGACCGCGTTCTCCGGGAAGAAGGACTTCATCTCGCCATAAAGCTGGGCCGCCAGCGTCTTGTTCGGCGCCAGGATCAGGGTGGGGCGCTGCACCGCCTCGATCACCTTGGCCATGGTGAAGGTCTTGCCCGAGCCGGTGACGCCGAGCAGCACCTGGTCCCGCTCCTCCTGGCCCAGCCCCTCCACCAGCTGCGCGATGGCGGCGGGCTGGTCCCCCGCCGGCTCGTAGGGGGAGACCACCTGCAGCCGCCGGGTCATGGGCGGGGCGGGGCGTTTCCGGGGCAGGAACGGCGTGGCGGCGGGAATGATCAGGTTCATGCGACGGTCCGTGCGGGGGACGAGGGTATCGAGTCGGCAGCGCTGCGGGGATGTGGGGTGCGGCGGTGGCAGAATCATCCACGGAACGAAAATAGAACACATTGCGAATCCGCCAAGGCAATGCTGCGGTGCGTTAACTTTTCCGTGATGTTGGCGAGTTTCTTTAAGAAGTCTTCACCGTTTATAAGAAATTCTGGCGACACGAGCCTGCTCGCTCCCCGTGCCTTCGTGCTGCGCCGCAGAATGTGAGCCTGATGACCCTGCCGACCCTGTCCGACGCGGAGATCGCCGAGATCACCGCCCTCATCCAGACCCTGCCCGGTCAGTGGAAGGTTTTCCCGCATCTTGGCACCGACGGAGAGGCCACGCTGCATCTCGCCCCCGCCCTCTGGGACGGCGAGGATGCGGGGGTGGTCATGCAGCCCGGCCCGGAGGGCATCCGGGTCATGCTGGTGGTCGCCGACGAGATCGCCGAACTCGGCCATGCCGGCAGCGTCTGGGCCGCCGTCTCGATGGCCTGGCGCGCCGCCACGCGCCGCGTCCGGCACGCCATACCCGCCATCTAGAGCGGATCCCGATCGGGCGGAAGCACCTGACCAGGTGAAGATGCTCGCGAAAACAGATGGCTAGAGCATTCGCGGTGAGCCGGCGCGAACGGGAAATGCTCTGGCGCAGCCCGTCCTCCCGCACCCGGCGGGAGGGAGGGGCCGGTCAGATGGCGGCCTCGGCGAAGATGCGCCGCACATCGCCACCCCAGGCCTCGGCGCAGCGCCGCAGCCAGTGGTCGGCCTGGGTCTCGCCACTGTCCAGGATGGCCCGCAGCGGCGCGAGCAGCGTCTCCTCGCCCAGCCCGCGGGCGCGCAGCCCGTCCTCGGCGATGGCGACGGCGGCGCGGCCCAGCTCGCGCGCCGTGCCGCTCCGGAAGGGCGTGGTGAGGCCGCCTTCCGGCACCGCCAGGCGAAAGGCGCGGATCTCCGGCACCGTCCAGCCCCGCACCAGGGCGGCGGCGGCCTTCTGCGCCGCGTCGTCATAGAGCAGCCCCGTCCAGAAGGCGGAGAGGGCCACCATCATCTCCGGGCTGCCGGCATCGGCGCCGCGCATCTCCAGGAAGCGCTTCAGGCGGACATCGGTGAAGACCGTGGTCACGTGGTCGGCCCAGTCGCCCATATTGGCCTCGACGCCCGGCTGGCCGGGCAGGCCGCGCGCCATGAACTGGCGGAAGGTCAGGCCCGTCGCGTCGATCCACCGGCCCTCCCGCATGATGAAGTACATCGGCACGTCGAGCACCCATTCGGCGAAGCGCTCGAAGCCGAAGCCCGGCTCGAAGGCCACGGCGGGGACGCCGGTGCGGTCCGGGTCGGTCTCGGTCCAGACCCGGCCGCGCAGGGTCCGCAGGCCGGAGGGCCGGCCCTCCAGGAAGGGGGAATTGGCGAAGAGGGCGGTGGCCAGCGGCTGCAGCGCCAGGCTGACGCGCAGCTTCTCGACCATGTCGGCCTCATCGCCGAAATCGAGATTCACCTGCACGGTGCAGGTGCGCAGCATCATGTCGAGCCCCATCCGCCCGACCCGCGGCATGTACTGCCGCATGATCGCGTAGCGGCCCTTGGGCATCCAGGGCATGTCCTCGCGCCGCGCCAGCGGGTGGAAGCCGAGCGGCGCGAAGCCGATGCCGAGCGCCCCGGCGACCGCCCGCGCCTCGTCCAGATGGTCCCGCAGCTCCGCCGCCGTCTCGTGCAGGCTGGCCAGCGGCGCGCCGGACAGCTCGAACTGGCCACCCGGCTCCAGGCTGACCGAGGCGCCGCCGCGCTTCAGCCCGATCGGCCGGCCATCGTCCAGGATCGGCTCCCAGCCGCGCGCCGTCAGCCCTTCCAGGATGGCGCGGATGCCCTGCGGCTCATAGGGCGGCGGCGCCAGGCCCTCCCGCCGGAAGCCGAACTTCTCGTGCTCGGTGCCGATGCGCCAGTCGGCCGGCGGCTTGCTGCCGGCGGCGAACCATTCGGCCAGTTGCCGCACGGAGGAGATCGGCGTGAGATCGGCCTCGCCGGGATTGGACATCGTGACCTTCCGTGCGCCCCGGGCCAGGGCGGGCGCCCGGCGTGGCATGTGCTGGATCGCTCAGGTGGGGACGGCCCAGTCGCCCGCCAGTGCCTGCAGCACCGCGAGCCCTGCGACCGCCGCCGTCTCGGCCCGCAGGATTCGGGGGCCGAAGGCAGCCGCTAGAACAAAGGGGCGACGCCGGGCGGCGTCAAGCTCCTGCTCCGTGAAACCGCCTTCCGGCCCGACCAGAAGGCCGATCGGCGGTGTTCGTCCGGCCAGAACCACGCTGGCCGATGGTGCATTGCCCCGCGCGTCGCCCAGCAGCAGGGGCGCGCCGTCCCAGGCATCGAGCGCGGCGTGGAGGTCCAGCGGCGGGGCGATCTCCGGCAGGTCCAGCCGCTCGCACTGCTCCGCCGCCTCGCGGGCGATGCCGGCCAGCCGCTCCAGATTGACCCGGGTGACGACGCAGCGGGCGGTCAGCACCGGCTGGATCCGCCGCACGCCGAGCTCGGTCGCCTTCTCCACCGTCCATTCCAGGGCATCGCGCCTGACCGGCGCGAGCAGCAGGCGGAGGTCCGGCCCGGCCTGCTGCGCCCGGCGCCGCGAGCCGGCCCGGAAGGTCGCCCTGTCCTTGCGCAGCGCGGCGATGCTGGCCCGCCACTCGCCATCCCGCCCGTTGAACAGGTCGACCGCGTCGCCCTCGCGCCGGCGCATCACCTGGCCGAGGTAGTGGCCCTGGCCGGGCAGGGCCGGGACTTCCGCCCCTTCGGCGAGATCGGCTTCGACATACAGGCGGGGGATGGACATCGGGCTCTCCGGCGGCGCTTATTGGCAGGGTGATTCCGCATACCGATATCCGCGCGCGCGGCTGGGTCGCGCAACTCCCCGATGGCTGGCGGCCCTATGCGCTGCTGATGCGGCTGGACCGGCCGATCGGCTCCTGGCTGCTCTTCCTGCCCGCGCTCTGGGCCTTCGCCCTGGCGGCGCAGGACTGGGCGCAGGGGCTGGCGCTGGCCCTCCTCTTCGGCCTCGGCTCGGTCGTCATGCGCGGCGCGGGCTGCGTCGTGAACGACCTCTGGGACCGCGACCTGGACCGCAAGGTGACGCGCACCGCCGGCCGGCCCATCGCCTCCGGCGCCGTGACGCCGCGGCAGGCGCTGCTCTTCCTGGCCGCGCTGCTGGCCATCGGCCTCGCCATCCTGGTGCAGCTCAACGGCCTCGCCATCCTGCTCGGCGTGGTCTCGCTGCTGCCGGTGGCGCTCTACCCGCTGGCCAAGCGCGTGACCGACTTCCCCCAGGCGGTGCTCGGCCTGACCTTCTCCTGGGGGGCGCCGATGGGCTATGCGGCGGCCACCGGCCGGCTGGACGGGCCGGGCCTCGTCCTCTACGCCGCCGCCTTCCTCTGGATCCTGGGCTACGACACCATCTATGCCCATCAGGACCGCGAGGATGACGCGCTGATCGGCGTCCGCAGCACCGCCCGGCATTTCGGCGAGCGCACCGCGCCCTTCCTGCTCGCCTGCTATGCCGGGGCCGTGGCGCTGCTTCTGCTGGCCGGCATCCTGGCCGGGCTCGGGCCCTTCTTCCATGTCGCCCTGCTGGCCCCGGCTGGGGTGCTGGCCTGGCAGATCCGCCGCCTCGACATCCACGACCCCGTCCTCTGCCTGCGCCTGTTCCAGCGCAACCGGGAGGTCGGGCTGCTGATCACCCTGGCCTTCCTGGCCGGCCGCCTGTGACCGGCGATCCGGCCGCCTTCATCGCCGCCCACACGGCCCTGGCGCGGCCGCCGCTGGTGCCGGAGATCGAGCTTCACCTCGCCACCGAGATCACGCCCATCTGGCAGGCCACCGAGGACTGGCTGGAGGCGCGCGATATCGAGCCGCCCTTCTGGGCCTTCGCCTGGCCGGGCAGTCAGGCCCTGGCCCGGCTGATCCTGGATGGCGTCGTGCCGGTGCGGGGCCGGCGGGTGCTGGACTTCGCGGCCGGGGGCGGGCTGGCCGCCATCGCCGCCGCGCGCGCCGGGGCGCTGGCGGTGGAGGTGGCGGAGATCGACCCGCTGGCCATCGCCGCGGCGCGCCTGAACGCGGCGCGGAACGGCGTGACGGTGGCGGCGGCGACGGGCGACGTGGTCGGCGCGGCGCGGCGCTGGGACACGGTGCTGGCCGGCGACGTCTGCTACGAGGCGCCGATGACCGCGCATATCATGCCCTGGCTGCGCCGGCTGGCGGCGGAGGGCGCCGCGGTGCTGCTGGCCGATCCCGGCCGTGCCTATCTGCCGCGGGAGGGGCTGGAGCCGGTCGCCCGGCTCGCGGTGCCGGTGACGCGGGAGCTGGAGGACCGGGACATGCGGGGCGTGACGGTCTACCGGGTCCATGCCTTCCCGCCGGCCGGCGGGAAGGCATAGAAAGCTCCGGGGGAAGTCCTCCCCCGGAGGAGGCGTCAGGCCGCCGGCTCCAGCCCGCCCGCCTCGGCCACCACGCGCAGGTGCCGGTCGGTGTCGCCGAACTGGTTGATCAGCATGGAGAGCCGCTTGAAGTAGTGGCCCGCCTTGTACTCCATGGTCATGGCGATGCCGCCATGCAGCTGGATCGCCTCCTTGCCGATCAGCTCGGCCGAGCGGTTGACCAGCGCCTTGGCCGCCGCGATGGCCGGACGGCGCGCCGCCGGATCGGGGTTCTCCGCCATCATCGCCGCGTAGATCGTCATGGAGCGCGCCTGCTCCAGCGCCACCAGCATGTCCGCCGCGCGGTGCTGCACCGCCTGGAAGCTGCCGATGGTGACGCCGAACTGCTTGCGCTGCTTCAGGTAGTCGAGCGTCAGCTCGTGCAGCGCCTCCATCGCGCCCACCGCCTCGGCGCAGAGGGCGGCCAGCGCGATGTCCACCACCTGCTCCAGCAGCGGCAGGCCCCCGCCCTCGGCGCCGAGCAGGGCGCCGGCCGGAAGCTGCACGGATTCGAGCTGGATCTCGGCGGCGCGCAGCCCGTCCTGGGTCGGATAGCCGCGCCGGCTGACACCCCTGGCATCGCCGGGCACCAGGAAGAGGGAGATGCCCTCCCGGTCGCGCCGCTGCCCGGCGGTGCGCGCGGAGACGATGAGGTGATCGGCGGATTCGCCGTACAGCACGACGCTCTTGGCGCCGTCCAGCACCCAGCCCTCGCCGGAGCGGCGGGCGGTGGTGGCGACGTCGAAGAGGTCGTCGCGCGACTGCCGCTCGGTGGTGGCCAGGGCGAAGGTCGCCTCGCCGCCGACCAGCTCGCCGATCAGATCGTCGCGCCCCGCCAGGCGGAGCAGGCCGCCGCCGATGACCACGCTGGTGAGATAGGGCTCGACCGCCAGGCCGCGGCCGACCGCCTCCATGACGATCATGGTCTCCAGCGGGCCGCCGCCGAAGCCGCCCTGCGCCTCGGGGAAGGGCAGGCCCAGCAGGCCCATCTCGGCATACTGCGTCCAGAGCTTCGGGCTGTAGCCCTTGGCTTCCTCCTGGTAGCCGCGGCGCTTCTCGAAATCGCCATAGGCGCCGGCCATCAGCCGGTCGACGCTCTCCTTCAGCAGGCGCTGTTCCTCGGTCAGGTCGAAATCCATCGGGATGTGTCCTCTGTTGCTGCGTCGCGGCCGGTCAGAGGCCGAGGAAGGCCTTGGCGATGATGTTGCGCTGGATCTCGTTCGAGCCGCCGTAGATCGAGACCTTGCGGTAGTTGAAGAACAGCGGCGCCGCGGCCTCCGCCCAGTCGGGGCCGACCGGCGGCTCGTTGTGCGAATGGGAGGGCATCGGCACGGCATAGGGGCCGGCGACGGTGACCATCAGCTCGGTCGCCATCTGCTGGATCTCGGAGCCCTTGATCTTCAGGATCGAGGAGGTCGGGTCCGGCTTGTCGGCGGCGCGGTGGCGCTGCGCGGCGACGGCGCGCATCTGCGTGATCTCGAGCGCCTTCAGCTCGATCTCGGCGATGGCGACGCGGCGGCGGAAATCGGCGTCGTCCCAGAGCGTGCCCTCGCCCGCGGGCGTCTCCTTCGCGCGCTCCTTGACGCGGGCCAGCTTCTCCTTCGAGAAGCCGACGCGGGCGATGTTGTTGCGCTCGTTGGAGAGCAGGAACTTGGCGTAGTCCCAGCCCTTGTTCTCCTCGCCGATCAGGTTCTCCACGGGAACCTTCACCTCGTCGAAGAAGACCTCGTTCACCTCATGCGCGCCGTCGATGGTGATGATCGGGCGCACGGTGACGCCGGGGGACTTCATGTCCACCAGGATGAAGGAGATGCCCTTCTGCTTCTTCTCCGCCGCCGGGTTGGTGCGGGCGAGGACGAAGATCCAGTCGGCGTACTGGCCGAGGGTGGTCCAGGTCTTCTGGCCGTTCAGGATGTAATGGTCGCCCTCGCGCTTCGCCGTGGTCTTGAGCCCGGCGAGGTCGGAGCCGGCGCCCGGCTCGGAGAAGCCCTGCGCCCACCAGATGTCGAGGCTGGCGGTGGGGGGGAGGAAGCGCTTCTTCTGCGCCTCGCTGCCGAAGTTGGCGATCACCGGGCCGACCATGGCGACGTTGAAGGAGAGCGGCATCGGCACCGCGTTGGCCTGCACCTCCTCGATGTAGATGTAGCGCTGCACCGGGCTCCAGTCCTTGCCGCCCCATTCCACCGGCCAGTTCGGCGTGGCCAGCCCCTCGGCGTGCAGGATTCGGTGGGCGGCGGCGATGTCCTCGCGGTCGAGGTGCCGGCCCTCGCTGACCTTGCGGCGGATCTCGGCCGGGATCTTCTCGCGGAAGGTGCGGCGCAGCTCCTCGCGGAAGGCGATTTCCTCGGGCGTGTAGCGGAGTTCCATGGCGGCGTTCCTCAGAGGATCTCGAACAGGCCGGCGGCGCCGAGGCCGCCCGCGACGCACATCGTGACGACGACGCGCCGGGCGCCGCGCCGCCGGCCCTCCAGCAGCGCGTGGCCGACCAGGCGCGCGCCGCTCATGCCGAAGGGATGGCCGATGGAGATGGCGCCGCCATTGACGTTCAGCCGCGCCTCCGGGATGCCGAGCTGGTCGCGGCAGTAGATCGACTGCGAGGCGAAGGCCTCGTTCAGCTCCCAGAGGTCGATGTCCTCCACCTTCAGCCCGTGGCGCTGCAGCAGGCGCGGCACGGCGAAGACCGGGCCGATGCCCATCTCCTCCGGCTCGCAGCCGGCGCTGGCGAAGCCGCGGAAGACGCCGAGCGGCTTCAGGCCGCGCCGCGCCGCCTCCTCGGCCGACATCAGCACCGAGGCGCTGGCGCCGTCGGAAAGCTGGCTGGCATTGCCGGCGGTGATGAACTGCCCCTCGCGCACCGGCTTGAGCTTGGCCAGGCCCTCCAGCGTCGTCTCCGGGCGGTTGCCCTCGTCCCGGTCGAAGGTCTTGCTGCGCTGCGTGGTCTCGCCGGTCGCCTTGTCCGTGACGGCGTAGGTCACCTCCATCGGCGCGATCTCGTCGTCGAAGATCCCGGCCTGCTGCGCCGCGGCGGTGCGCTGCTGGCTGAGCAGCGAGAACGCGTCCTGCGCCTCGCGGGAGATGCCGTAGCGCGCCGCCACCAGGTCGGCGGTCTCGATCATGCTGTCGTAGAGGTGCGGATGGTGCTCCATCAGCCAGGGGTTGCGCGCCGCGGCGCGGTCCACCTTGGGCACGGTCAGGCTGATCGACTCCACGCCGCCCGCGACCAGCACGCCGGCATCGTCGGTCATGATGCGGCGCGCGGCGGCGGCGATGGCGTCGAGCCCCGAGGCGCAGAAGCGGCTGACGGTCATGCCGGCGGTGGCCACCGGCAGGCCGGCGCGCAGCGCCCCGGCGCGGCCCATGTTGCCGCCGGTCGCGCCCTCGGGGTAGCCGCAGCCCATGATCACCTCCTCCACCTCCTGGCCGCCGATGCCGGCGCGCGACAGGGCGTGGGTGATGGCATGCGCCGCCATGTCGGCGCCGTGGGTGATGTTCAGGCTGCCCCGCGCCGCGCGCCCGATCGGCGTGCGGGCGGTGGAGACGATGACGGCTTCCCTCATGCGGGCGTTTCCTTCGTTGTGGCGCCGCGCGCCAGTTCCTCTTCCTCACGCAGCCGGGCCGCCAGCAGCTTGCCCGCCGCGCTGCGCGGCAGGGCCGCGCGCAACTCGAGCGCGGCGGGCATCTCGTGCCGCCCGATACGGTCGGCCAGGAAGGCCTTCAGCGCGTCGAGCGTCAGCACCGCCGCGCCGTCGCGCAGCTTCACGAAGGCCTTGGCCGCCTGGCCGCGATACGTGTCCGGCACCCCGATGACGATGCATTCCTCGACATCGGGGTGTTCGTAGATCGCCTGCTCCACCGCCGCCGGATAGACGTTGAAGCCGGAGGAGATGATCATGTTCTTGCGACGGTCGACCAGGGTGAAATAGCCCTTCTCGTCCATCCAGCCGATGTCGCCTGTGAGGAACCAGCCGTCGCGGAAGCTGGCTTCCGTCGCCGTCGGCTGCTTCCAGTAGCCGGCGAAGACATTCGGCCCGCGCGTGGCGATCTCGCCATGCTCGCCCGGCGGCAGGGCGCGGCCGGCATCCTCCAGGTCCACCACGCGCATCTCGATCCCCGGCAGCGGCAGGCCGATCAGCCCGGGGCGCTTCGGTCCGCGGAAGGGCAGGCGGCTGCCGGCGGGGCTGGTCTCGGTCATGCCCCAGCCGCCGCCGATGCGCGTGCCGATCAGCGCCTCCAGCCGCTCCTGCACCTCGAAGGGCATGGGCGCGCCGCCGGAGGAGCAGATGCGCAGCGAGGAGAGGTCGCGGCGCTCGATGCCGGGCATGTTCAGCAGGCCGATCCACATGGTCGGCACGCCGGGGAAGACGTTGATGCGGTGCCGCTCGATCGCCTCCACCGCCGCCTCCAGGTCGAAGCGCGGATGCAGGTGGATGGTGTTGCCGTCCGCGAGGTGGCGCAGCAGCACGGCGGTCAGCGCGTAGATATGGAACAGCGGCAGCACGCCGAGCACGCGCTGCTCGCCGCGCGGCAGCGTGTCCTCGTCGCGCCAGGCCTGGTAGATGGAGACGGCGGCGGTCAGGTTGCGGTGCGTCAGCATCGCGCCCTTGGGCCGGCCCGTGGTGCCGCCGGTGTACTGCAGCAGCACGACATCGGTCTCGTCGAGCGCCGGCCAGGGCGCCGGCGGGCCGTCGCGCAGCGGCAGGGGCTCGAAATCCGGCTGGGCCGGGGCGGAGGTGCCGCCCCAGGCCGCGTCCGGCGCCAGGAAGGCGCGCTCCACCGCGCCCTCGCGCAGCAGCCGCAGCGCGTTCGGCAGCAGGGTCGGGAAGTCGGTGGTGATCAGCCAGCGCGCGCCGCTGTCGGCGATCTTGTGCAGCAGCTCGCGCGGCGCGTCGAGCGGCGAGAGATGCACCACCCGCCCCCCGGCGCGCAGCACGCCGAAGAAGCAGGCCGGATGCCAGGGGGTGTTGGGCAGGTAGAAGGCCACCGCGTCGCCCGGCCGCAGCCCCTCGGCCATCAGCCCGGCGGCGACGCGGTCGGCCGTGGCGCGCAACCCGGCGAAGCCGATGTCGCGGCCGCGGTAGTGCAGCGCCACCTTGCCATCCCATTCCGCCGCCGCGGCATCGAGCAGCGCCGGCAGGGTGCCGGTGGCGATCGGCACGTCCCAGCGCGCGCCGGGCGGGTAGGAGGCCTCCCAGGGATGCGCCTCGCGCGGGGGCGACATCTAGGCCGCCTTCAGCCCGGAGAAGCTGCCGCCCTCCGCCGCCAGGCGCGCCAGCAGCGGGGCCGGCCGCAGGCTCTCGTCGCCCGTCGCCTCGGCGTAGTGCGAGAGGCGCTGCGCGATATGCGCCAGCCCGGTCGCGTCGGCGTAATGCATCGGCCCGCCGCGCCAGGCCGGCCAGTTGTAGCCATAGAGCCAGACCACATCGATGTCGCCGGGGCGGGCCGCGATGCCTTCCTCCAGGATGCGCGCGCCTTCGTTGATCATCGGATAGATCAGACGCTCGGTGATCTCCTTCTGGCCGATGGCGCGGCGGGCGATGCCGAGCCGCGCGGAGACACCCTCGATCAGCGCCGCCACCTCCGGGTCCGGCACGCCGGCGCGGGCACCCTCGGGATAGGCGTAGTAGCCGCGGCCGGTCTTCTGGCCGAGGCGCCCGGCCTCGCAGAGCGCATCGGCCACCGGCGCGCTGCCGCCCGTGGCCTTGCGGATGCGCCAGCCGATATCGAGCCCGGCGAGGTCGCCCATGGCGAAGGGACCCATGCGGAAGCCGAAATCGGTCAGCGCCTTGTCCACCTGCTCGGGCAGGGCGCCCTCCTGCAGCAGGCGCTCGGCCTGCTGGGTGCGGCGGGAGAGCATGCGGTTGCCGACGAAGCCGTGGCAGACGCCGACCACGACCGGCACCTTGGCCAGCCTGCGGCCGACCTCGACGGCGGTGGCCAGCGCCTCGGGCGCGGTCCTCGCGGCCCGCACCACCTCCAGCAGCTTCATGACATTGGCGGGCGAGAAGAAGTGCATTCCCAGCACGTCGCCCGGGCGCGAGGTGGCGGCGGCCATCTGGTCGATGTCGAGATAGGAGGTGTTGCTGGCCAGCACGGTGCCGGGATCGGTGATCCTGTCGAGCTTGGCGAAGATCTCCTTCTTGAGATCCAGATCCTCGAACACCGCCTCGACCACCAGATCGGCCCCGGCGGCGGCCTCCAGCCCGACCTTGCCCTCGATCAGCGCCATGCGGCCCGCATGCGCCTCGGGGGTCAGGCTGCCGCGCTTGACCGAGGTGGCGTAGATGCCGTCGATCCGCTGCAGCCCGCGCTCCAGGGCGCCGGCATCGGTCTCGATCATCGTCACCGGGATGCCGGCATTGGCGAAGGCCATCGAGATGCCGCCGCCCATCGTACCGGCGCCGAGCACGGCGACCCGCCGCACCGGGCGCGACGCGGTGCCCTTCGGCAGGCCGGGAATCCGCGCCGCCTCGCGCTCGGCGAAGAAGACATGGCGCAGCGCCTTGCTGCGGGGATCGTCGCGGAGCTGGATGAAGAAGTCGCGCTCCGCCTGCAGCGCCGCCTCGAAGGGCAGGTCGTAGGCATTGCGGACGGACTGGATGATGGCGGCGACCTGGGGCTCCTCGGCGGCGCGCTTCGCCAGGGCCTTGGCGGCCGCCTCGAAGGCCTCGCGGCTGCCGAGGCCCTCGTTCCGCGCGTTCAGGCGCGGCCGGGGCGGCGCGGCGGCCAGGTCCTTGACCTTGGCGATGGCGGCCGCGAGCAGGTCGCCCTCGACCAGCGCATCGGCGAGGCCCAGCTCGACGGCGCGGGCCGCCGGCAGATGCTCGCCCGAGGCGATCAGCGGCAGGGCCACGGCGGCGCCGATCAGGCGCGGGGCGCGCTGCGTGCCGCCGGCGCCGGGCAGGATGCCGAGCTTCACCTCCGGCAGGCCGAGCCTGGCCTTCGGCCCCGCCAGCCGCGCGTCGCAGCCCAGCGCCACCTCCAGGCCGCCGCCCAGCGCCACGCCCTGGATGGCGGCGACCACCGGCTTCGGGCTGGCTTCCATCGCGGCGATGACATCGCCCAGTGCGGGCGGTGCGGGCGGCTTGCCGAACTCGGTGATGTCCGCGCCGGCGATGAAGGCCGCCCCGGCACCGGTGATGACGAGGCCGGCGGCCTCCGCATCCTCCGCCGCGCGGCGCACCGCGGCCAGCAGCCCGGCGCGCACGGCGGCCGAGAGGGCGTTCACCGGCGGATTGTCGATGGTGGCGATGGCGACGCCATCCCGCAGGCTGTAGCTGACGACTTCGGACATTTCGGCCCCTAATTCTGCAATGCGGAATTGAATTCCATTATTGAGGCGCATTAGAAGGAGGGTAGGCCGCCACGTCAAGCACGGCCGTTGCGCCAGGGAGGTCCGACATGGCTCGCCGCCGCACCGCCCCGCAGGAGGACGGGACCGACCGCCACTTCGTCACCGCCCTGGCCCGCGGGCTGGAGGTGCTGGGCTGCTTCCGCCGGGGCGAGGCGATGCTGGGCAACCAGGAGATCGCGGCGCGTTGCGGCCTGCCGAAATCCACGGTCTCCCGCCTGACCCACACCCTGACCGAGCTGGGCTACCTGCATCACGTCCCGGAGCTCGGCCGCTACCGGCTGGGCTCGGCGGTGCTCTCGCTCGGCGCCGCCATGCTGGGCGGGCTCGACATCCGCCGGCTGGCCCGGCCGCTGCTGCAGCGCCTGGCGGTGGAGACCGGCAGCGTCACCGCCCTCGGCATGCGGGACCGGCTGGGCGTGGTCTATCTGGAGCTGGCGCGGGGCGATGCCGCCATCTCCGTCAATCTGGAGGCCGGCTCGCGCATCTCCCTGGTCAACAGCGCCATGGGGCGGGCCTGGCTGGCCGTCGCCACCCCGGCGGAGCGCGCCGCCCTGCTGCGGCAGTTTCCCGCGGCCGAGCGCGACCGCGTCGCTGGCGTGATCGCGCAGGCCCTGGCCGAGCAGCGCGACTACGGCTGCTGCTGCTCCTTCGGGGACTGGCAGGAGGATGTGAACGCCATCGCGCTGGGCTTCCACCCCGGCGGCGGGCTGCCGCCCATGGTGATCAACTGCGGCGCCCCCTCCTTCGTCGTCAGCCCGGAGCACCTGTTGCAGGAGGCGCGGCCGCGGCTGATCGAGGTGGCGCGGCGGCTGGAGCACAGCATGGACCTCGCCGCCACCCTGCCGGGCTGAACCGTTTCACGGGAAACCCGGCTCCAGCAGGCCGGCCAGAGCGGCGTTGAAGGCCTGCGGCGCCTCCCACATCACCCAGTGCCCGGCCCCTGGAATGGCGTGCAGCCGCGCATCCGGACGCCAGGCGCGGATCTGCGCCAGCCGCGTCGGCACGTCGGGCCTCGCCGTGGTGTCGCGCGCGCCCCAGATGCCGCCCAGCGGTACCGGAAGGTCCAGGATGGCGTCGCGCAGCAGGGTGGTGCCGGCGAAGGCGCCGCTGCGGAAGCGGGTGCGCCAGGTGTGCCAGTCCTGCATCGCCAGCGCCGCCGGGTCGATGCGGGCCGGATCGGCGATCATCAGCGTCGCCAGGTTGTCGCGGTGGATCGCCATTTGCCGCGCGCGCGGCTGGCCCAGCACGCCCCGCAGGGCGGGCGGCTCATAGGGCTGCCCGAGCCCGACGGCGCCCACCAGCACCAGCCCGTCCAGCCGTGCCACGTCCCGCCGCGCCAGCAGCCCCGCCATAAGCCCGCCGAAGGAGAAGCCGGCCAGCCGGTAGCGCGCCCCGCCCAGGAGGCTGTCGAGCCCGCCCGAAAGGATGGCGGCGATCTCTTCCGGCGCCTCCGGCCGCGGCGGCGCCTCCGACTCGCCGAGGCCCGGCAGGTCGGCGGCGATCACCCGCCAGCGCTCCGCCAGGGCGGGGATGGTGCGCGCCCAGTGCCGCCACGAGCCGCTGCCGCCATGCAGCAGCACCAGAGGCGGCCCCGCGCCCCATTCGTGCCACACCATATGGCCCGCCCCGCAGGGGGTCTCGTGCCGCCTGGCGCGGGCGGCGAGCGGCCGCAGCGCCTCCTCCAGCGCGAGGCGGGCGGCGTCGAGGTCGAATGCGTCGGCGGAGGTGTCAGGCTGCATGCGCCGATTCTGGCCCGGCCCGGCGGCTTCCGCTACAGCCCATGCATGCGCGTGGCACTGCTCCGCCATCTGCCCACGGCGCTGCCGGCGGGGCTCTGCTACGGCCGGCTCGATGTGCCGCCCGGCCCGGCCGATCCGGCGCCGCTGCTGCGGGCGCTGCGCAGGTTCCGCCCGGCCGTGCTGGTCAGCAGCCCGGCCCGGCGGTGCCTGGCGCTGGCGCGGCGCCTCGGCCCCGCCACGGTGGACGCCCGCCTGCTGGAGCTGGATTTCGGCGCCTGGGAGGGCCGGCCCTGGGACGGCGTGCCGCGCGCGGCCCTGGACCGGTGGGCCGCCGACCCCTGGGGCTTCGCCCCGCCCGGCGGCGAAAGCGGCGCGGCGCTGGTGGCGCGGGTCACGGACTTCCATGCGGAGCTGCGCGGGAAGCGGCCCGGGACCTGCCTCGTTGTCGCGCATGGCGGGCCGCTGAAGGTGCTGGCCGATCTGCTGCGCGGGCGGCCGGTCGATCTGCTGGCCCCGGCGCAGCCGATGGGCAGCCTGCGCTGGTTCGAGGACGGGCGGGAGCAGGGCTGACCGCGGGGCGGGAAGGCCCCCGGCCGCCGCCGCCCCTCATCCCGCCGCCAGCGCCGAGAGGACGGCGCATTCCGCGACCACCGCCGTCGCCCCCAGCACATCGCCGGTCTGGCCGCCGATCTGCCGCCGCGCCAGCGCCGTCATGCCAAGGCCCGCCAGGCCGGCGGCCAGCACCGCCGCCGCCGGCGCCGGGGTGAGCAGCGC
>NZ_JBSXMU010000035.1:0-32968 GCF_054073225.1 Teichococcus aerofrigidensis | reverse complement strand
ACTCCCCAGGAAAGCGCGCGCACAGCTTCGCCACCTCCTGCCGGATCTCAGCATGCAGATCATCGGGATTCTGAGCGAAGTCCATTGGAATGCCTCCCCCTGGATCGCGTCGCGACCCCGTCTTCGGGCATAGATTGACCGCGGACCTCGCATAAACAATCCACAATAGTTTTCGACCACCTATGCCGGTTTGCTATCGCTCCTCTGTAGCTCGCCCTGCCAGACGCCCTCGCTGATCATGGCGGCCACCTCATCCCGCAGGATCAGCTCGAAGCGCTGCACGGCGAGGGACGCGGCCCGCCCCGTCGGCCGCGCGACGACCAGCCTGCGGGAGAGCTGCGGGTCGCTCACCGGCACCGCCGCCAGCAGCCCGTCGCTGACCTCCTGGTGCACCGACGGCATGGGCAGCACCGTCGCGCCAAGCCCGCGCGCCACCAGGGCCTTCAGCACCTGCAGCGCATCGGCCTCGACCGGAATGCTGAGGCTGACACCCTTGCGGCGCGCCTCATGCTCGATCAGCAGCCGCAGCCCGTGCTGCGGGCCGGGCAGGATCAGGTTCCGCGACGCCAGTTCCCTGAAGGTGATGGTCGCCTTCTCCGGCCTCTGCCTGGCCAAGGTCACGAAATGCAGCTTCTCGACCAGCAGTGGCGCGTAGCGGATATTGCCGCCCTGTTCCGAGCCGTAGATGACCGCGATGTCAATCTCGCCACTGTGCAGCCATTCCAGAAGATAGCCGCTGAAGGCCGTGGCGACACGCAGGCGGACATCGGGATAGAGCTGCAGGGAACGCTCGACCAGGCGCGTCGCCAGCACATCGCCCACGGTGGGCGGCACGCCCAGCACCACCTGCCCGCGCACCGCCCCCGCCTCCTGGCTGAGATCGGAGCGGGTCTCCTCGATCTGCCGCAGGATGCTGCCGGCCCGGATCTTCAGCAGCTCACCCGCCCGGGTCAGGACCATGCCGCGCCCGTGACGGGTGAAGAGGGTGACACGAAGTTCCTCTTCCAGCATGCGGATCTGCCGGCTCAGCGCCGGCTGCACGATCCGCAGGCGATCCGAGGCCTTGCTGAGGCTGCCGAGTTCCGCGACCTGGATGAAGGTGTTGAGTTGCTTGAGGTCCATTCGCTATCTAATTCTGGCATAGCGCCTTGAGCAACATTCTAATTCCGTCACGCTCCGGCCGGGCCTAAGCCAGTGCCATACTGGACTCGTGGCGGAGAAAGATCCCAAGAGATGGTGGATAGCCCAGCACTGCCGACGCAGGGGTGGCAACGCGACGTCTTCGACGTCCTGAAGGCCGCCAACGTCAGGCATATCGTCTATGTCCCCGATGCCGGGCACTCAACCGCCATCCGCTTGGCCGAGGCCGATGAGGAGATCCGCTCCGTCGTGCTGACGACGGAGGAGGAAGGCATCGGCTATCTGGCGGGCGCCTGGCTCGGCGGCGAGCGCGGGGCGCTGCTGATGCAGTCGAGCGGCGTCGGCAACTGCATCAACACCCTGGCGCTGCAGACCTGCACGCGCTTTCCGCTGTTGATGGTCGTCACCATGCGGGGCGACTGGGCCGAGTTCAACCAGTGGCAGAACCCCATGGGACAGGCCACCGAGGCCTCTTTGAAGCTGATGGGCGTCCTGACCTGGCGCGCCGATGATCCCAAGGATGTCGCGCCGCTGCTGCGTGGCGCCGCGACCATGGCGTTCGATGGTGATTCGGCCTGCGCGGTGCTGCTGGGGCAGCGGCTGATCGGCGAGAAGGAGTGGGTGAAGTGAGCGCGGGTGGCACTCTCGACAGGCGCCTTGTCGTCGCGGATCTGCTGAAGGATCGTGACCGCCTGATGGTCGTCACCGGCCTCGGCTCGCCCTCCTACGATGTAATGGCCGCGGGCGACCACGACCTGAACTTCTATCTCTGGGCCGCGATGGGCAGCGCCGCGATGGTCGGCCTCGGCCTGGCGCAGGCGCAGCCGGATCGCCCCGTCCTGGTCGTGACGGGCGATGGCGAGCAGTTGATGGGTTTCGGCGCCCTGGCGACGATCGCGCTGCGCAAGCCGCGCAACCTCAGCATCGTCATTCTCGACAACGGCCATTTCGGCGAGACCGGCATGCAGCCGAGCCATGCCGGCCAGGGAATCGAGTTCGCCCGCGTGGCCGAGGCCATGGGCTACCCGAAGGTCGATGTGGTCACCGAGTTGCAGGGAGTGGAGCCGCTCCGCCGGCGCGTGCATGCCTGCGAGAGCCTGAACCTCTCCGTGGTGAAGATCTCGGCCGTGAACATGCCTCGCGCCCTGCCACCGCGCGATGGCGTGTATGTCAAGAACCGCTTCCGCCTCGTGCTGGGCCACAAGCCCGCGTGACCTCGGCGGACGGCCAGTCGCTATCCCCCTGAGTGGCCCTGGGCGTCCCACCTTCTGCGGGGGCGCCCGCTGGCGTTGTGGACCCGCGGGTCCGAGCAGAGGCCACCGGGGCATTGCGTCCGGCGGCGGAGACAGGAAAGAGAGAAGGATGCAGGGTGTGACGCGCTTCAGGAACACTGTGAACGGCCAGCCGCGCGGTGGGGACCAGTGGATCGCGTCCCTGAACCCGTTCGACGGCGAGGCCTGGGCCGAGATTCCCCGCGGCACGGCCGCCGATGCCGACGAGGCGGTGACGGCGGCCCACAAGGCCTTCAGCAGCGGCCCCTGGCCCGCGATGACGGCGACGGCGCGCGGCAAGCTGCTGCGGCGCTTCGGCGATCTCATCCTGCGCGATGCGGAGAAGCTCGCCGCCATCGAGGTCCGTGACAACGGCAAGCTCTATGCCGAGATGCTGGGCCAGCTCCGCTACATTCCGGAATGGTTCCACTACTTCGGCGGGCTGGCCGACAAGATCGAGGGCGGCGTGCTGCCCATGGACAAGCCAGAGATGTTCGCCTTCACCAAGCCCGAGCCGCTTGGCGTCGTGGTCGCCATCACGCCCTGGAATTCGCCGCTGCTGCTGCTGGCCTGGAAGCTGGCGCCGGCGCTGGCGGCCGGCTGCACCGTGGTGATCAAGCCCTCCGAATTCACCTCCTGCTCCACGCTGGCGCTGATGGAGCTGGTGGCGGAGGCGGGATTCCCGCCGGGTGTGGTCAACACCGTCACCGGCTATGGCTCGGAGATCGGTACCGCGCTCTCGGAGCACCCGCTGGTCGCCAAGCTCGCCTTCACCGGTGGCGACGCGACCGGAACGGCGGTCTATTCCTCGGCGGCCAAGGGGCTGAAGCACGTCACGCTGGAGTTGGGCGGCAAGTCGCCGAACATCATCTTCGATGACGCCAGGCTGGAGGACGCGGTCAAGGGCGCGATTTCCGGCATCTTCGCGGCCTCCGGCCAGACCTGCATCGCCGGCTCGCGCCTGCTGGTGCAGCGCTCGGTCTATGAGGAGGTGGCGCAGAGGGTCACGGCCTTCGCCGGCACGGCGCAGATGGGCGACCCGATGCTAGACACCACGCAGGTCGGCCCCATCACCACCGTCCCGCAGCGCGACAAGGTCCTGTCCTATATCGACATGGCCCGGCAGGAAGGCGCGCGCTGCCTGCTCGGCGGCGGCAGGCCCTCGCGCCCGGATCTGGCGAGGGGCTGGTTCGTCGAGCCCACCATCTTCGCCGATGTGGACAACAGCATGCGCATCGCGCGGGAGGAGGTCTTCGGCCCGGTGCTGTCCATCATCCCCTTCGAGGATGAGGACCACGCCGTCGAGATCGCCAATGACACCATCTACGGCCTGGCCGCGGGTGTCTGGACCGGCAGCACGCGCCGTGCCTTCCTGATGGCCGACAAGCTGCAGGCGGGCACGGTCTGGGTGAACACCTACCGCGCGGTCAGCTTCATGGCGCCGTTCGGCGGCTACAAGAAGAGCGGCATCGGGCGGGAGAGCGGCCAGGCCGCCATCCAGGAATACCTGCAGACCAAGACGGTCTGGATCAACCTCGCCGAGGGTGTCTCCAACCCCTTCGTGCTGCGCTGAGAAAAGGCCGCGCCGGATCACGTCCGGCGCGGTCATGACGTCCGGAATCGCCAAATAAAAAGGGAGGATCGGCCATGCGGCGCCGTACCGCGTTTCAGCTCGCCGTAGCGCTCGCTGCTACACGCCCCAGCCTCGGGCGCGCGGCCACCACGCCCTGGCCAACCCAGCCGGTGCGGCTCGTCTGCCCCTTCGCCGCGGGCGGGCCGACCGATGTGGCCGCCCGTCTGCTGGCCGAGGGCCTCTCCTCGCAACTGTCCCAGCGTGTCCTGATCGAGAACCGCACCGGCTCCGGTGTCCTGGTCGGAACCGAGGCGGTGGCCAAGGGACCGGGTGATAGCCACACCATGCTCTACAGCACCATTGCCCATGCGGTGCTGAGGCCGCTCTTTCCCAATCTCAGCTTCGACCCCGTCGCCGATTTCCAGCCGGTGGCGCTGGTCGGCACGGTGCCCATGCTGCTGATGATCAACAACGCGGTCCCGGCGCGGAACCTGCAGGAGCTGATCAAGCTGTTCCGTGACCGCCCCGGGGACTACAACTACGGCAGCTCCGGCGCGGGCGGCGCCGTGCACCTGGCGACGGAGTTGTTCCTGCAGCAGGCCGGCCAGCTGAAGGTCAATCATATCCCCTATCGTGGCGCCGCGCCGGCCATGCCGGATCTCCTGAACGGCAATCTCACCATGTTCCTGAACGTGGCGTCGGACGGCATCGCCAGCGTGCAGCGCGGGCAGACCCGGGCCCTGGCCGTCAGCTCCGGCCGGCGCCTGCCGCAACTTCCCGACGTGCCGACCTTCGCTGAGGCAGGGCTGCCGGGTTACGAAGCCTATACCTGGCACATGGTCTTCGCGCCCGCCGGCACGCCTTCGGATGTGGTGACGCGGCTCAACGGCGCCGTAAACGCGGCGTTGCGGGTGCCGGCCCTGCAACAGAGGCTGGCCGATCTCTCGGTCGAGCCAAGGCTCGACAGCACCCCGGACACGGCCGCGGCCTGGCTTGCCTCCGAGATGGCGAAATGGGAGCCGCTGGTGCGCGCCGCCGGCATCACCGCGCAGTAGGGCGGCCGTCGCGGCGGCACCATCCTGAACGGGGGCCCTACAATCCGGCCGGTGCTCCACCGGGCAGGGGGCGACGGTTCAGCAGCTCGCGCAGGCTTTCCTCGAACCAGCCATCGACGATGCCGCGGGCGGTGGAGCGCAACGCCTGCGTCTCCACCCGCGGCATCCTCTGACGATGATCGGGCGGTCCGCCCATCTGCCATTTCCGGATGCGGATATTCCAGCCGGCATCCTCTCCCTCGCGCAGGATCAGGCGGTAGCCGCGGTAGAACTCGATCGTCAGAAGCTCCGCACTTTCCATGACACCGATCCTGGCTTGGCATGCCGGCCTGCCGTGGCACGGTCCGCGTGGAGTTCCGGGAACCCGCGGCCCGCGCGCCAAGGCGTCCTTCCGGCCTGTTCGTCCCGGCCGAGGCTCCGCTGGAGCCGGAGGCCGGGCGCTGCTGATGACGCCCCGTGGGGCACGCGGTCGCATCATGCTCGACCGCCAGATCGATCATCCACCAGGCTCCGACATCACAAAATTCGAATTTCGTTCGATCAGCCATGCCGGATTTCGCAGGCTTTCCCGCGGCGGTCCATTCCACGCGCATCCCGGCCTTCCGCACCGCCTCCTGCCGGCGTTGACTGTCCCGCCGCAGGAACTTTCCGAATTCCTCCGGGGAGGCTCCTGTCCGGATCTCCGTGCCGTCATCCTCAGACAGCGCCGCAAGCCAGGTTGGGCAAGGGCCTTCGTCAGCGCGGCATGCAGGTTCGCGGCCCGGCGGGACGCTGACCGCCGTCATCGCCGGCCCGGAGGGGGGGAGGATCAGGCGAATGGCGGCGTCATGGCCGGCTTGCTTGGCCGCCCACCCGGAGGAGGGTTCTCCGAGGCGGGCCTGAGCGGCTCCGCCCCCGATCCCCCGGGCGGCCCCGCCGGGCAGCGGAGGCGCCCTGGCCGCCGCGCCACGGGCGCCCATGCGCGCAACGGGGGCCGCCCTCCCTCAACAAGCCCTGGACAAGCGCCGCGCGGCTGCCGACAAGGCTCCCATGCCGACGCCCGCACCCCTCGACCCCGCCCGCGCCTCGCAACTCGCCGCCGAATTCGGCCTGAAGCCGGATGAGTACGACCGGGCGCTCGCCATCCTCGGCCGCACCCCCTCCCTCACCGAGCTCGGCATCTTCTCGGTGATGTGGTCCGAGCACTGCTCCTACAAGTCGAGCCGCGTCTGGCTCCGCACCCTGCCCACCAAGGCCCCCTGGGTGATCCACGGCCCGGGCGAGAATGCCGGCGTGATCGACATCGGCGACGGGCTGGCCGCCATCTTCAAGATGGAGAGCCACAACCACCCGAGCTTCATCGAGCCCTACCAGGGCGCCGCCACCGGGGTGGGGGGCATCCTGCGCGACGTCTTCACCATGGGCGCGCGCCCCATCGCCAACCTCAACGCGCTGCGCTTCGGCGCGCCCGACCACCCGAAGACCCGGCATGTGCTGGATGGCGTGGTGCGCGGCATCGGCGGCTACGGCAATTGCGTGGGCGTCCCCACCGTCGGCGGCGAGGTGAACTTCCACCCGGCCTACAACGGCAACCCGCTGGTCAACGCCATGACCGTCGGCATCGCGCCCAAGGGGCGCATCTTCCTCTCGGCGGCGGCCGGCATCGGCAATCCGGTGGTCTATGTCGGCTCCAAGACCGGGCGGGACGGCATCCACGGCGCCACCATGTCCTCGGCCGAGTTCAGCGCCGATTCGGAGGAGAAGCGCCCGACCGTCCAGGTCGGCGACCCCTATGCCGAGAAGCTGCTGATCGAGGCCTGCATGGAGCTGATGGCGACGGATGCCATCGTCGCCATCCAGGACATGGGCGCCGCGGGCCTGACCTCCTCCTCGGTCGAGATGGCGGGCAAGGGCGGCGTCGGCATCGAGCTGGTGCTGGACGACGTTCCGCAGCGCGAGACCGGCATGAGCGCCTATGAGATGATGCTCTCCGAGAGTCAGGAGCGCATGCTGATGATCCTGAAGCCCGGCGAGGAGCATGTCGCCGAGGCGATCTTCCGCAAGTGGGAGCTGGATTTCGCCGTCATCGGCCACCTGACCGACACCGGCCGCATCGTCATCCGCCACAAGGGTCAGCTCGAGGCCGATATCCCGCTGGCGCCGCTGGAAAGCGAGGCGCCGCTCTACCACCGCCCGACCGCCGAGACACCGCGGCAGCCGGTGCTCGACCCCGCCGGCGTCGCGGACCCGCTGGGCCTCGAGGCGGCGCTGCTGAAGCTGGTGGGCAGCCCCGACCTCTGCTCGCGCCGCTGGATCTGGGACCAGTATGACAGCACGGTGGGCGGCCAGACGGTGAAGCGCCCCGGCGCCGCCGATGCCGCCATCGTCCGGCTGGAAGGCCTCGCCCGCGCGCTCGCCATGACCACCGACTGCACGCCCCGCTACTGCGCGGCGGACCCGGAGGAGGGCGGCCGCCAGGCGGTGGCCGAGGCCTGGCGCAACATCACCGCCACCGGCGCCCTGCCGCTGGCCATCACCGACAACATGAATTTCGGCAACCCCGAGAAGCCCGAGATCATGGGCCAGTTCGCCGCCGCCGTGCGCGGCATGGCGAGCGCCTGCACCGCGCTCGACTTCCCGGTCGTCTCCGGCAATGTCTCGCTCTACAACGAGACCGAGGGCCGGGGCATCCTGCCCACCCCCGCCATCGGCGGCGTCGGCGTGCTGGAGGAGGCGGCGCGGGCCGTGGGCTATAGCCTCGCCCCCGGCCTCGATCTGGTGCTGATCGGCGAGACGGCGGGCTGGCTCGGCCAGTCGCTCTGGCTGCGCGAGGTCGCCGGCCGCGAGGAAGGCGCCCCGCCCCCGGTCGATCTGGCCGCCGAGCGCCGCCACGGCGATTTCGTCCGCGCCCGCATCCTCGCCGGCGAGGTGGCCGCCAGCCATGACTGCGCCGATGGCGGCCTGCTGGTGGCGCTGGCCGAGATGGCCATGGCCGGCACCGCCGGCGCCACGCTCGAGGCCGCGCCGGAGGGCCTGCCCGCCCATGCCTTCTGGTTCGGCGAGGACCAGGGCCGCTACGTGCTGGCGGTGCGCGACGGCGCCGCGCTGCTGGCGGCGGCGGCGGCGGCCGGCGTGCCGGCGCGGCGCCTGGGCCGCTCGGGTGGCGGGCACTTGGTTCTGCCCGGCGGCGCCGCCATATCGGTCGAGGCCCTGCGGGATGCGCATGAGCGCTTCCTACCGGCCCTGATGGCCCGCTAAGTTCCAGCCGGAGAGGAGAGCGCCATGGCGATGCCCGCCGCGGAGATCGAGGCCCTGATCAAGGCGGCCTTCCCCGATGCCGAGGTCACCATCGAGGACCTCGCCGGGGATGGCGACCACTATGCCGCGACCGTGGTCTCGGAAGCCTTCCGTGGCCGCTCGCGCGTGCAGCAGCACCAGCTCGTCTATGCCGCCCTGCAGGGCCGCATGGGGGGCGAGCTGCATGCCCTCGCCCTGCAGACCTCCGCGCCCCCGCAATAGGATTCCTGCCAATGAGCAACCCGACCTTCGACCGCATCCAGGCCGAGATCACCGAGAATCCGGTGGTGCTCTACATGAAGGGCACGCCGGTCTTCCCGCAATGCGGCTTCAGCGCCCGCGTGGTGCAGGTCCTGAGCCATGTCGGCGTGCCCTTCAAGGGCGTGAACGTTCTGGAGGACGCCGAGATCCGCGAGGGCATCAAGGCCTTCACCAACTGGCCGACCATCCCGCAGCTCTATGTGAAGGGCGAGTTCGTCGGCGGCTGCGACATCGTCATGGAGATGTTCCAGAATGGCGAGCTGACCGCCCTGCTCGACGAGAAGGGCATCCCGCACCAGGCCGCCGCCTGATGCGTCCCTTCCCCTGGCCGCCGGCCGCGGGGAGAATGGAGGCCGGGGGCGATCCGCTCCCGGCCTTTTTCGTGCCCATCCGTACGAATGCCGCCGCGCCGCGCCGGCTCAACCTCGCCGCCGCCGGCGTGTTCCGTGGCCGGGCCTTACCGGGATTGACCACCGCATGACGCAGAACGACCTCCGCACCCTGCTGAACATCGCCCTGCCGCTGCTGCAGCCGCTGGCGGGAATGATGGCGCCGGTCTTCGGCCTCGGCCACACCATGGCGGAGATGTCGGCCCGCAGCGAGACGCCGGTGGTACCGCAGGGCTATGCCTTCTCGATCTGGCTGGTGATCTTCGCGCTCGCCATCGCCTGGGGCATCTGGCAGCTCCTGCCGGATGGCGGACGGGACAGCCCGGCGGCGCGGCGCCTCGGCTGGCCGCTGGCCGTCGCCTTCGCCGGCTGCATCCTCTGGATGGTGCTGGGCCAGACCACGGAGAATGGCTGGCACCTCGTCCTGGTCATGCTGGTGGTGGTGGCGGCGAGCCTGGCCGCCTTCCTGGCCAATCGCCGCCTGGTGCATGAGGGGCAGGCGGGCGGCTGGCCGGAGCGCTGGATCGTCCGGCCGCTGGTCGGGCTGCTGGCCGGCTGGGTCTCGGTCGCGGCCTTCGCCAATATCGCCGGAGCGGCGCGGCTGTCCGGCGCCATCGCCGCCGACGGCGCGGCGGGAACCCTAGCGGCGGTGATGATCCTGCTGGCGGCGGGCGGCTTCACCCTGGGCGTGCTCTGGCTGGCCAAAGGCTCGCCCTGGTACGCTGCCGCCGTGGCCTGGGCGCTGATCGCCATCCTCTATGCCAACACCGCCGGGCGGGAGCTGAACATCGCCGTGGCGATCGTCTCCGGCGCGCTGGCGGCGCTGGTGGTCGGCATGGCGTGGCAGCTCGGGCGGATGCGGCGACGCTCCCTGGCCTCCTGAGGGAGCGGCCTCAGCTCAACGCCGCCCGCCGGCCGGGCCACACACCGGGCCGCACGGAGCCGGCCGTGATCAGGCCATAGGCGGTGATGCCGAGCGCTACGCCGAGGAAATGCCCCTCCAGCCCCAGCCCGAGCGGCCCCGCCAGGAGGGCGCCGCCGCCCACCGCCACGCCAAGCCGGGTAACGGCCGCCAGCACCGGGCCGCTCATGCGCCCCGCGCCCATCGAGGCGAAGTAGAGCGCCATGCCGAGGCCGAAGCCGCCGAAGGCCGGGCCGGTATAGGCCAGTCCCCGGGCGGCCACGGCCACGACGGCCGGATCGCTGGTGAAGAGACGGGCGAAGCCGGCCGGGAACAGGCCGACCAGCAGCCCGAGCAGGCCCGCCACGCCGAGCGCCACGAAGCCGCCGGCCCAGGCGGTGCGCCGCGCCATCGGCCAGTCCCCCGCCCCTGCGGCGCGGCCGACCAGCGCCGTCAGCGCCGAGCCCACCCCGAAGGCCAGCGGCACGGTGAGGAACTCCAGTCGCGCCGAGATGCCATAGGCCGCCACCGCCACCGGCCCGTAGACGGCGAGTTGCCGCGTCACCAGGATGGTGGTCAGGTTGGCGAGGGTCGCCAGCGCGCAGGCGACCAGACCGACCGAGAGGATACGGCGGAACAGCGTCGCCGAGGGGCGCATCCGCAACCGGGGCGTGAAGCCGGCGCCGCCGCGGCCGACGATCAGCGCCATCAGCAGCGCCGCCGCCCAGAAGACCGCCGCGAAGCCGGCACCCACCCCTGCCAGCCCCATGCCGAGCGGCTCGCTGAGCAGCCAGGCCAGCGGCGGAAAGGCGATCCAGGCCAGCGCCAGGACACGCGCCGCGAGGGCGTGCCGCCCGCCGCCCCGCAGCACCGAGGCGAGGGTATTGGCCAGCCAGACCGGCAGCGCCCCGACGCCGAAGAGCCATATGGCATAGGGCGTTGCGGCCGCGGCCGCCTCGGGCCCGGCAATGGCGCCGAGCACCGGTCGCGGGAAGCCGGCGAGAAGGACCGCGAACAACAGCCCGCCGCCCAGCGCGATCAGCAGGGCATGCAGGACCAGGTCCGCCGCCTCCTCCTCGCGCCCGGCGCCGAGGGCGCGGGCGATAGCCGCGGCGACGCCGCCGCCCATGGCGCCCGCCGACATCTGCTGCAGCAGCAGCGAGAAGGGCAGCACCACCGCCCAGCCGGCCAGGGCCGCCAGCCCCTGCCGCGCCGCCAGCCAGGTCTCGGTCAGCTGTGCCGCCGCCTGCAGCAGGGCGATGGCGGTGGTGGGCGCCGCCAGCGCCCCGATCCGGCGCAGCAGCACGGCCGCGCGCTCATTCCCGGCCTCGGACATCCCGGCCCCTCTCCCTTGTTCCGCCATGCAACACGATCGTTCGCAGTGCAGCAAGTCATGCAGGGCGGAGGGGAACGGCGCGGAGCCCTCTACCGGGAGGCAGGCATGAAAAAAGGGAGGGCGCCTCGCGGCACCCTCCCCTGTCGTTCCGTCTCCAGCTCCGGCCGGAGCGCCCGGTCAGCGCGAGTAGAACTCGATGACCAGGTTCGGCTCCATCTGCACCGGATAGGGCACGTCCGAGAGCTTCGGGGCGCGCACGAAGCGGCCCTTCATCTGGCGGTGGTCGATCTCGAGATACTCGGGGACGTCGCGCTCACCGCTCTGCGCGGCATCCAGCACGGCGACCAACTGCTTCGACTTCTCCTTGACCTCGATCACGTCATTGTCGCGCACGAGGTAGGAGGGGATGTTCAGCCGGCGGCCATTGACCAGGATATGGCCATGGTTGACGAACTGGCGCGCCGCGAAGGGGGTCACGGCCAGCTTCATGCGGTAGATCACCGCGTCAAGCCGCCGCTCCAGCAGCTCGATCAGGTTCTCGGAGGTGTCGCCCTTGCGGCGCACGGCCTCCTCGTAATACTTGCGGAACTGCTTCTCGCCGATATTGCCGTAGTAGCCCTTCAGCTTCTGCTTGGCCATCAGCTGGACGCCGAAGTCGGTCGGCTTCTGCTTGCGGCGCTGGCCGTGCTGGCCGGGGCCATACTCGCGCTTGGCGACCGGGGACTTGGCGCGGCCCCACAGGTTCACGCCGAGGCGGCGATTGATCTTGTACTTGCTTTCCGCGCGCTTCGTCATGCGGCGGGCTCCTTCTTGTTCTGCGGCCTCGGCCTTGGGGGCTGCGGTCTCGCGTTGGTGTCCCGGTAGTCCCGAGGCTGGAAGGCCAGGGGCGGGACGCGTGACGGGGCACGCATCCGCTTTCCCGGAAAGGGTGCGGCGCTTTAGCCGTGGCGCCGGCGGGAGTCAAACACGGCGCCGCCCCCCAGGGCCGCCCCCCGGCGCCGAGGCGCGGGAGAAGTGTTGCCCTGCATCGCGCGCCCGCTTATCCGTCGGGCATGGTGTCGCGATCCGAGATCCTGATCCTGGGCCTGACGGCGGGGGTGGCGGGCAGCCTGGTGGGCGGGCTGATGCTGGGCATCGGCCTCGGCCTGGTGGTCAACGGCGTCCATGCCGGATGGGTGCTGGTGCTGCCGGCGGCCCCGGTGGCGGGCCTGCTGGGCTATGCGCTGGCCCGCCGCCTGGCGCGGCGTCTGCCGGGCTGAACCGTCGGCCGTTATTCGGCCGCCGCCGGCATGGGAAGCAGCCCCTGGTGCAGGGCCGCGATCTGCCGCGGCGACTTCACCGGATGATAGAATTCCAGGGGCCCCATGGGCCGCGCCCTCTCGTGGTTGAAGCCCTCGGGGCTGTAGATCGGCGCATCGAGCACGCGGCGCGCGACGGTGTTGAGATCCTCCAGCACCATGTCCAGGGACCGCGCGAGGGTCGGGATGACCACCTCGTGGTGGCCGTTCCAGCCGCCGCGATAGGCGGCATCGAGCGCCGCCATCAGGCGGCCGGAATAGCGGGAGAGCGGCAGGAAGCAGGCGCTGGCGGCCGCCCGGATACGCGCCTCCTCCACCGTCTCCGGTCCCGCGTCGCGGAAAGTCAGGGTCGGCCAGTGCACCCAGTCCGGATGCTGCTCGCGGCGGCGCAGATAGCTGCCCAGCAGGTCGGCCCCGCTGCCGGCCTCGACCGCCAGCAGCCGGGGCAGGCCGCGCGGCGCGCAGACATCGAACTCCATCACCCAATAGGCTTCGTAATCCGGCGCCTGGCGCCAGATGGCGAGCGGAATCAGGTCGGCGTTGCCCGGCTTGACGAAGGGGCGGACGGTCTTGCGCGGATAGTCGGGAATGAACAGGTCGGACTTGCGGAGAAAGACAGCGCCCGCCAGCGCGTACTGCTCCGCCTTCTCCTGCAGCGGCTCGGTCAGGACCAGCACCACATCCAGCGCGTGCCCCAGCTCGGCCTGGCATTGCCAGAACCGGGCCAGCACCACCTCGTCCAGAAGATGGCTGATGAGCAGCAGGCAGGTGCGGTTCCGCGGCGGGGCGAGCGGCAAGGCTTTCGGTCTCCTGCAACCTGGCCGCTAGGCTAGCCCGACCTTTCCATCCGACACAAGAAGATGCGGGCGACCACCGTATCCAGGGTTGCAACAGCCCGGACAGCGAAAAGGGAGGCCGGAGCCTCCCCTGCCTCCCTTCCCGCGAGAACCTCAGGCCGCGACCTGCAAGGCCTCCGACTGGCGGCGCACCATGTCCTGGTAGGGGCCGGGGCGGCGCATCAGCAGGTCCGGCGCGCCGTCCTGCACCACCTGCCCGTTCTCCATCACCACGATGCGGTCAAAATTGGTCAGGGTGGCGAGGCGGTGGGCCACCGCGATCACGGTGCGGCCCTCCATCAGCCCGTCCAGCGCCTTCTGCACCTCGGCCTCCGACTCGGAGTCGAGGGCGGAGGTCGCCTCGTCCAGCAGCAGGATCGGCGCGTTCTTCAGCAGGGCGCGGGCGATGGCCAGGCGCTGGCGCTGGCCGCCCGAGAGCTTGGCGCCCCGATCGCCGACGATGGTATTGAACCCTTCCGGCAACGCCTCGATGAAGTCGCGGCAGCGGGCCGCCTCGGCCGCCGCCATCACCTCGGCATCGGTCGCCTCCGGGCGGGCATAGCGGATGTTCTCCAGCACGGTCCGGTGGAACATCGACACGTCCTGCGGCACCACGGCGATCATGTCAGCCAGGCTCTCGCGGGTGGAATGGGCGATGTCCTGGCCATCGATCAGCACGGCGCCGCCCTGCGGCTCGGAGTGGCGCTGCAGCAGCGTCAGCAGGGTGGACTTGCCGGCGCCGGAGCGGCCCACCACGCCGACCTTCTGGCCCGGGGCGATATCGAGGTTCAGGCCGCGCAGCACCGCCGTGCTGCCCTCGGGCGCCGAGGGATAGCGGAAGGTGACGTCCTGGAACACCACATGGCCGCCGCGCGCCGCCAGACCATGGGCATCGGCGGCGTCCGGCAGATCGTGCGGGACCAGCAGGGCGGACAGCGCCTCGCGCATGCGGGCCACGTACTGCGTCAGGTCCACCAGGGCCATCGCGAGGTCGCGGCTGGCATGGAGGATGGTGAAGCCCAGGGTACAGACCAGCACGATGTCGCCGGTGGTGGCGCGGCCGAGCTGCCAGAGGTGCACCACCCAGGCCAGCAGGCAGGCGGTCAGCAGCGCGGTCGTGGCGCCATGCACCAGGCGCAGCTTCTCCAGGTAGCGCAGGCTGTTGCGGCGCGCGGCGGTCTCGCCCGCCAGGGCGTTGTCGAGCAGCACAGCCTCGCGCTTGAAGGCCCCGAAGGCGCGCACCAGGGAGAAGTTCTGCACCACGTCCACTAGCTGCCCGTCCACCGCCGCGGCGCGGCTGGCGAAGCTGTCATGCAGCCGCTCGCCGCGCCGGCCGAGCCAGGCGACGCCGGCCGCCAGGGTGAAGGCGACAACCACCAGGCAGCCCGCCATCCAGGGATCGACGCTGGCCAGGAAGCCGATGGAGAGGGTGACGGCGACGGCCGGCGGCACGGTGTGCCAGGTGAAGTTCTGCAGCACGGTGAAGGCGGCGGTGCCGGTGGCGCTGATGCGCGCCGCCAGCGTGCCGGCCGAGCGGTTGGCGAAATAGCCCGGGGAGTGGCCGGAGAGGTGGCGGAACAGCTCGGCCCGCATCGAGGCGGTGGCGCGCGGGAAGCGGTCCGCCGCGATCCAGCCGCCGACGCGCCAGAGCAGGTTGTCCGCCGCGATGACGCCGGCCAGGATGGCGAAGGCGGTCCAGACCGCCGTCTGCGCCGCCTGGGAGGGACCGCCCGAGAGCGTGTCAATCAGGTGCTTCACCGCGTAATTGGCGCCCACCGAGCAGCCGACGGCGCCCAGCACGGCCAGCAGGATCGCGACGTGGCTCCCTGCGTACGGCTTCAGGTGGCGAAGCAGGAAGCCCACCGGCCTCCGGCCGAGGCGGAGGAGGGCGGCTTCATCGTCGGACGGACGGGCGGCGGTCATGGGGGCAAAGCCTCCTCGATCTCCGGGACACATGAGCGTGAACGCCCGCTGCATCCGCGTTGTTGCAGAGGAAACGCCCCCTTCCTGACGAAATCATGGCGAGATGTGCCGAATCAGGACCGCATTCGGCTGCGATACGGGGGTCAGAGGCAAAGGAGAACCGGACCCCATGCGTATCGCCCAGATCGCTCCCCTGACGGAAGCCGTTCCCCCGAAGCTCTATGGCGGGACGGAGCGGATCGTCTCCTACATCACCGAGGAGCTGGTGGCGCTCGGCCATGACGTGACGCTGTTCGCCAGTGGCGATTCGATCACCCGGGCGAAGCTGGCGCCGATGTGCCGCAAGGCGCTGCGCCTCGACCCCTCGGTGCGCGACGCCAACGCCCCGCTGAACCTGATGCTGGAGGAGGTCTACCGCCGCCGGCACGACTTCGACCTGCTGCACTTCCATCTGGACTACCTGCCCTTCCCGCTCTTCTCCCGCCAGTCCGTGCCTTTCGTGACCACGCTGCACGGCCGGCTGGACCTGCCGGAGCTGCAGCCCGTCTTCGACGCCTTCAGCCAGGTGCCGGTGGTCTCGATCTCGAACGACCAGCGCAGGCCGCTGCCGCAGGCGAATTTCGCCGCCACCATCCATCACGGCCTGCCCGAGCGGCTGCTGACGCCGCGGCCGGGCGTCACGCCCGGCTACCTTGCCTTCCTCGGCCGCATCGCGCCCGAGAAGCGCTGCGACCGGGCGATCGAGATCGCCATCGCCACCAACACGCCGCTGAAGATCGCGGCCAAGGTGGATCGCGTGGACGTCGACTACTTCGAGAGCAAGATCAAGCCGATGCTGGCGCATCCGCTGATCGAGTTCATCGGCGAGATCGACGAGACGCAGAAGCCCGACTTCCTCTCCGGCGCCATCGGCCTGCTGACGCCGATCGACTGGCCGGAGCCCTTCGGCCTGGTGATGATCGAGGCGATGGCCTGCGGCACGCCCGTGATCGCCTTCCGCCACGGCTCGGTGCCGGAGGTGATCGACGAGGGGCTGACCGGCTTCGCGGTGAACAGCATGGCCGAGGCGATCGCCGCCGTGGGCCGCCTGCGCAGCCTGCCGCGCGCCGCCGTCCGCGCCCGCTTCGAGGAGCGCTTCACCGCCCGCCGCATGGCGGAGGACTATGTGGCCCTCTACGAGACCCTGGCGCGGCAGGAGCGCCCGGGCCTCGCCGTCGCGGCGGAGTGAGGGTAAGCGCCGAGGCGAAGCCCCAGGGCCCGGAGGGAGCACTCCCTTCGGGCCTTTTCGCTGGCTCCTGACGGAAGCGGCGGCTCAGCGGCCGCGCTTCAGTTCCTTCGCCTGATTCTCCTGATTGACCCGGTTCAGGAGCTGCTGCTCCTTGTAGGTCTCGTTGGCCTGCTGCTGCAGCATGCACTGCTCCCAGTTCGGCGAAGCGCGCGTGATGCCCAGATTGGCGCAGCCGCGCTCGAAGTTCTGGCGGTCCAGGGCGTCCAGCTCCTCCTGCAGACCACATCCGGCCAGGAAGAGGGCCGACACCAGGCCGCACAGGAGAAGGATGGATCGACATGTGGATGTCGCGCGGTCTGGCATGGCTTCTCCAGTACGCCGGTCAGACGATCTGCTGCCACGAAAGAAAAGCCAATCTCCAGGCAGCTGACAAGCCTTAGCTGGGCCCGCGGCTACCGCCCCTCCCTTTGGCGCGGCCTCGGCCACCGCCGCGCTTTGATTCCGCCGCCGCTTGCCCTATCTGCTGCGGCAAGACCTCGGCGGGTGCGCTCCGCCTCGACCTGCCGCCGGAACAGCATGACCGACACACCTCTCTCCCGCATCCGCAACTTCTCCATCATCGCCCATATCGACCACGGGAAATCCACCCTGGCCGACCGGCTGATCCAGGCCACCGGGGCCATCTCCCAACGGGAGATGAAGGAGCAGATGCTCGACAGCATGGAGCTGGAGCAGGAGCGCGGCATCACCATCAAGGCGGCCTCCGTCCGCCTCGACTACAAGGCGAAGGACGGCGAGACCTATGTCCTCAACCTGATGGACACGCCGGGCCACGTCGATTTCGCCTATGAGGTCTCCCGCTCGCTGGCCGCCTGCGAGGGCTCCCTGCTGGTGGTCGATGCCTCCCAGGGGGTCGAGGCGCAGACGCTGGCCAATGTCTACCAGGCGATCGACGCCAACCACGAGATCGTCCCGGTCCTGAACAAGATCGACCTGCCGGCGGCCGAGCCGGAGCGGGTGAAGCAGCAGATCGAGGACGTGATCGGCCTCGACGCCTCGGAGGCGGTGGAGATCTCCGCCAAGTCCGGCCTCAACATCGAGGGCGTGCTGGAGGCCATCGTCCACCGCCTGCCGGCGCCGCCGGGCGACGCCGGCGCGCCGCTGAAGGCGCTGCTGGTGGACAGCTGGTACGACCCCTATCTCGGCGTCATCATCCTGATCCGGGTGAAGGACGGCACCATCCGCCGCGGCCAGAAGATCCGCTTCATGGCCGAGGGCACGACGCACACGGTGGACAGCGTCGGCGTCTTCCGCCCCAAGATGGTGGCGGTGGACAGCCTGGGGCCGGGCGAGATGGGCTACCTCAACGCCGCCATCAAGACGGTGGCCGAGACCAATGTCGGCGACACCATCACCGACGACCGCGTGCCGGCCGCCGAGCCGCTGCCGGGCTTCAAGCCCTCCATCCCGGTGGTCTGGTGCGGCCTCTATCCGGTCGATGCCGACGACTTCGAGAAGCTGCGCGAATCGCTCGGCAAGCTGCGGCTGAACGATGCCTCCTTCCATTTCGAGGCGGAGAGCTCCGCCGCGCTGGGCTTCGGCTTCCGCTGCGGCTTCCTGGGCCTGCTGCACCTCGAGATCATCCAGGAGCGCCTCTCCCGCGAGTTCGACCTCGACCTGATCGCGACGGCGCCCAGCGTCGTCTACAAGCTGAAGCTGACCAAGGGCGAGGAGACGGACCTGCACAACCCGGCCGACATGCCGGACCCGTCGCTGATCGAGAGCATCCAGGAGCCCTGGATCAAGGCCACCATCATGGTCCCGGACGAGCATCTGGGGGCCATCCTGACGCTGTGCTCCGAACGGCGCGGCCAGCAGGTGGAGCTGACCTATGTCGGCAACCGCGCCATGGCGGTCTACCGCCTGCCGCTGAACGAGGTGGTGTTCGACTTCTACGACCGCCTCAAGAGCGTCAGCCGCGGCTATGCCTCCTTCGACTACCAGATGGACGGCTATGACGAGGGCGACCTGGTCAAGATCTCCATCCTGGTGAACAACGAGCCGGTGGACGCGCTCTCCTTCATGGCGCACCGCTCCCAGGCCGAGCGGCGCGGCCGCTCGATCTGCGAGAAGCTGAAGGAGCTGATCCCCCGCCAGCTCTTCAAGATCCCCATCCAGGCGGCGATCGGCGGCCGCGTCATCGCCCGCGAGACCATCTCCGCCATGTCCAAGGACGTCACCGCCAAGTGCTACGGCGGCGACATCAGCCGCAAGCGCAAGCTCCTGGAGAAGCAGAAGGAGGGCAAGAAGCGCATGCGGCAGTTCGGCAAGGTCGAGATCCCGCAGAGCGCCTTCATCGCCGCCCTCAAGATGGACAGCTGAGGCGCGGCGCCGCTCTTTTTAGTTCACCCCCCGGAGCATCCTCGCTAATCGGGAACAGTGCCGGACCGTCTCATCGGACGGCACAAGACCGGGAGTGAACATCCGATGCATCGACGCAGCCTGCTGGCCGCCCTGCCCCTGCTTTCCGCCGGGCTGGCCGCGCTGGCCTCCGTGACCCTCGCGCTGGCCCCCACGGCGGCGCGCGCGCAGGGGGACTACCCGAGCCGCACCATCACCATCGTCGTGCCCTTCGCCGCCGGCGGCCCGACGGACACTGTGACCCGCCTCGTCGCCGAGGGCATGGGCCGCGATCTCGGGCAGACCGTGGTGGTGGAGAATGTCGGCGGCGCCGGCGGCACGCTGGGCGCGGCCCGCGTCGCCCAGGCCCGGCCGGACGGCTACACGCTGCTGCTACATCATATCGGCATGGGCACCACCCCCAGCCTCTACCGCCGGCTGAGCTATGATCCGGTGGGCGGGTTCGAGCCGATCGGGCTGGTCACCGAGGTGCCGATGACCATCATCGCCAACAAGGACATCGCGGCGAACACGCTGCAGGACCTGGTGGCGCTGGTGAAGCGCGACACCACCGGGATCAACTACGCCAATGCCGGCATCGGCGCCGCCAGCCACCTCTGCGGCCTGCTGCTGCAGAAGGCGATCGACGCGCCGATGACCACCGTCCCCTATCGCGGCACCGGCCCGGCGATGACCGACCTGATCGCCGGCACGGTGGACGTGTTGTGCGACCAGACCACCAACACCACCAGCCATATCCGCGCCGGGGCGGTGAAGGTCTTCGCCGTCACCACGCCGCAGCGCCTCCCCTCCCTGCCCAACGTGCCCACCACCGCCGAGGCGGGGCTGCCGGGGATGGAAGTGACCATCTGGCACGGCCTCTACGCGCCCAAGGGCACGCCGGCGCCGGTCATCGCGCGGCTGTCGAAGGCGCTGCAGGCGGCGCTCGCCAACGAAAGCCTGGCCCGCCGCTTCCAGGATCTCGGCACCGAGCCGGTGGTGGCGGAGCGGGCCACCCCGGCGGCGCACAAGGCCTTCTGGGAGGCCGATATCGCCAAGTGGCGCCCGGTGATCGAGGCCGCCGGCCAGTACGCCGACTGAGGTCTTGCCACCGCCCCCTCCCCTTTCCCCTGGGGAGCGGGCGGCCGGGCCCGGGAACCGGGACTCTCGATCGGGGGAAGCACGGTTGGGGGATGCGGGCCGGCGCCGCTTGGTCTATGCAGGGTGCAGTTCTAGCAGGGCCATGCATGTCTCGGTTGCGGCGACAGGCGGCCTTCCCCGCGCGGGCACGGAATATTCGGCATGACGTCTCGCCGCAAGCGGCGGCAGGGACGGAGGCGGACGGCATGAGGGCGTGGCTGCCCGGCTGGAAGCCCACCGTCCGCCTGCATCTGCTGATGATCGCCCTGGCCGCCCTGCTGCCGCTCTGGGCCCTGGCCGGGCATATCGCCGGCCGCATGGCCGATGCCGAGAACGAGCGCCTGGCCGCCGCCGCGCGCGAGATGTCGCAGGGCGTCGCCTTCGTGCTGGAGCGCGAGATCCTTGGCCTGCGCGGCGAGCTGAGCGCGCTCGCCACCTCCCCCGCTCTGCGCGACGGGCGCTACGACGTCTTCCACCAGCAGGCCCGGGCCGTGCTGGAGGGCGAGGAAGGGCGCATCCGCCTGACCGACCGCCAGGGCCGCGTGCTGGTCGACACCGCGATTCCCTTCGAGGACTGGGCGGATGAGGACAGCCTGCCGGTGCTGCCCGAGTCGCCGCAGCGCAGCGGCGTCTCCAACCTGCGGATGGACCCCGAGAACAACGTCTATCGCGTCGATATCGTACAGGCGGTGGCGGTGCCCTCCGGCCCGCCGCGCCTCTTCGTCTCGGCCGAGATCGCGCCTCAGCGGATCTGGAGCCGGCCGCTCGAGCTCGTGGACCTGCCGCCCGGCTGGATCGCGGTGATCGCCGATGCGGAGGGCCGGCTGATCGCGCGCCTGCCGCCGATCGAGGGCATGATCGGCCATCGCGCCTCGTCGCAGAGCGCCACGCAGCAGGCCGTGGCGAGCGGCGAGGCCAGCGGCTGGCTGCGCGGGCGCAGCCGCGACCGCGTGCCGCTCTACACCGCCTGGCACCGGGTCGTCGGCACCGAATGGGTGGTGCTGATCGGCCTGCCGGCGGAACAGCTCGACGGCAACCTGCTGCGCACGCTGAGCCCGGTGCTGGTGATGGGCGGGCTGATGCTGCTGGTCTTCACCCTGGCGCTCGCCTTCTGGGTGGACCGGCGCATCGCCCTGCCGCTCGGCCGCCTCGGCCGCATGGCCAGCGCCTTCGGCCGTGGCGCGGCGCTGCCGCCCTTCCCGCCGAGCGGCCTCTTCGAGATCGACAGCGCGGCGCGGGCGCTCAGCCTCGCGGCGGCCGAGCGCGAGGCGCTGGAGGCGGAGCGGATCACGCTGACCGCCCGGCTGCAGACCGTGCTGGAGACCACGACCGACAGCGTGCTGGTGCTCGACCGTGACGGCATCGTCCTCTACATCAACGGCCGCGCCCGGGCACAGGCCGGGCAGCGCGAACTGATCGGCCGCCCGCTCCGCGAAGGCTTCCCCGGCTGGGACAGCGGACCCTTCGGCGCCGTCTGCCGCCGCGCCGCGCAGGAGGGAACCCCGCAGGGCGCCACCGCCTTCCACCCCGCCCTCGGCCGCTGGATCTCCGCCGATGTCTATCCCTCGACCGAGGGGCTCACCCTGTTCTTCCGCGACGTCACCGACCAGCGCGCGGCCGAGGCGGCGCTGCGCGACAGCGAGGCGCGTCTGAAGGCGGTGATGGACAATGTGCCGGTCGGCGTGCTGCTGGCCGAGGCGCCCTCGGGCCGTATCCTGCTGGGTAACCGCCGGCTGGAGGATATCCTGCGTCACCCGGTGCGGCTCTCCGCCGGCATCGCGCAGTATCGCGAGGATTTCGAGGCCTATCATGCCGATGGCCGGCGCGCGGCGGGCGCCGAGCTGCCAATCGGCCGCACCCTGCTGACCGGCCTGCCGGCCAGCGGCGAGTATCACTACCGCCGCGGGGACGGCAGCATGGGCTGGTTGCGCATCGCCGCCGCGCCGGTACGCGACGCGCAGGGCACGCTGAAAGGCGCCGTCGTCGCCATCACCGACATCGATGCCGAGCGGCGCGCCGGCGAGGCGCTGCGCGAGAGCGAGCTGCGCTTCCGCACCCTGGCCGAGGCCATCCCGCAGGTGGTCTGGTCCAGCCTGCCGGATGGGCGCATCGACTACGTCAATCCGCGCCTGCAGGACTTCACCGGCATGGCGCCGGCGGTGGCCATGCAGGCGCTGGCGCAGATCATCCACCCGGAGGACCAGCGGCGCGCCGAGCGGGCCTGGCAGCGCGCGCTGCGCAAGGGCGAGGCCTTCAGCACCGAGCTGCGCCTGCGCCGCATGGAGGGCGGCTGGCGCTGGTGCATGGTGCGCGCCCTGCCGGCCCGGGCGCCGGATGGCAGCATCCGCCGCTGGATCGGCGCCGTCACCGATGTCTCCGACCTGGTCGAGGCGCGCGAGGCCCTGGCCCGGCAGGTGTCCGCCCAGGCCGCCTCCCGCGAGGCGGCGGTGCAGGCCGCCATGGCGCTGGCCGCCTCGGAGAGCCGGTTCCGCCGCTTCGCCGAGGCGAGCCCGGATGTGATGTGGATGGTCTCGCCCGACTGGCAGACCATGGAGTTCGTCAGCCCCGCCTTCGAGCGGATCTGGGGCATCGCGCGCGAGCGGATGTTCGAGAACCCGGCGGCCGGCCGCGACGCCATCCACCCGGCCGACCAGGAGCGCTACCGCCAGGCGATGGAGGCGGCCGGCCGCGAGGGCGGCTACGATGTCGAGTACCGCATCCTGCGGCCCGATGGCGGCATGCGCTGGATCCGCGACGTCAGCTTCCCCATCCTCGACACCCAGGGAATCATGACCCGGCGCGGCGGCCTGGCGCGCGACATCACGGCGGCCAAGGCCGCCGAGGCGCGGCAGGCGCTGCTGCTCGGCGAGCTGAACCACCGGGTCAAGAACACCCTGGCCACGGTGCATTCCCTGGCCCTGCAGACGGCGCGCACCGCCGGCACCAGCGCCGAGGCGATCCCGCGCTTCCTGAACGACTTCCAGGCGCGGCTGCTGACCCTGTCGCGCGGGCACGACCTGCTGACCGCGCGCACCTGGCGCGGCGCCACGCTGGAGGACACGGCACGGGCCGCCCTCGCCCCCTGGCAGGGGGATGCCGAACCCGGCGGCGAGCCGCACCTGCTGATCGACGGCCCCTCGGTCTGGCTGGCGCCGCGTCAGGCCCTTGGCCTTGCCCTGGCCCTGCACGAGCTGGCCACCAACGCGATCAAGCACGGCGCCCTGTCGCGGCCCGAGGGTCAGGTCGAGGTGACCTGGCGGGGCGACCCGGATGGCATGGTGCGGCTGACCTGGCAGGAGCGCGGCGGGCCGCCCGTGCGCCCGCCCTCGCGCCGCGGCTTCGGCAGCCGGATGCTGGAGCGTGGCCTGCCGGCCGAACTCGGCCCCGGCTCAGGCGTCGAGATGGACTATGCGGAGGCGGGCTTCATGGCGGAGATCCGCTTCCGGCCCGTGAGTGGACCCCAGGTGGAGGAGGAGAGCGCATGAACCGGCTGCAGGGGCTTCGCGTGCTGGTTGTCGAGGACGAGGCCCTCATCGCCATGCTGGTGGAGGATGCGCTGATCGAGGCCGGCGCGGACGTGCTCGGCCCGGCGGCGACGGTGGAGGAGGCGCTGGAATACTTCTCCGGCGCCGCCCCCGCCGCCGCGGTGCTCGACATCAACCTGGCCGGCCAGGTCTCCACGCCGGTGGCGGACCGGCTGGTCGAGATGGAGATCCCCTTCGTCGTCGCCACCGGCTATGGCGCGGCGGGGCTGCCGGAGCGGCACCGCGGCGCGCCGGTGCTGTCCAAGCCCTATGACCCGCAGGAGCTGGTGCTGATGCTGGAGCGGCTCTGCATGCCGGGCTGAGGCCGCCGCCGGGACAGGCCTCAGCCGCGCAGCACGCGGCCGGCGACGGCGTCGAGCCGGGCCATCAGCGCCGGGTCGCGCTTCTCGGGCGGCGTGACGATGGCGTATTCCAGCGCCCGGTCGCAGCCCGCCGGGCAGGGGCCGCGCGGCGCGCCCAGCATCGGCACCACCGCCTTCACCAGCGCCTTGGCGCGGTCGGCGTTCTCGTACATCACCTTCACCACCGCCTCGACCGATACGGCGTCGTGGTCGGGGTGCCAGCAGTCGAAATCGGTGACCATGGCGATGGTCGCGTAGCAAAGCTCGGCCTCGCGGGCGAGCTTGGCCTCCGGCATGTTGGTCATGCCGATCACGTCGCAGCCCCAGGCGCGGTAGAGTTCGCTCTCCGCCTTGGTGGAGAACTGCGGCCCCTCCATGACCAGATAGGTGCCGCCGCGCCGGTGCTTCAGGCCGATGTCGCGCGCCGCCTGCTCGGCCGCGTCGCCGAGGCGCGGGCAGGTCGGATGCGCCACCGAGACATGCGCCACGCAGCCGGTCTCGAAGAAGGACTTCTGCCGCGCGAAGGTGCGGTCGATGAACTGGTCGACGATGACGAAGGTGCCGGGCGGCAGGTCGCCGTTCAGCGAGCCCACGGCCGAGAGGGACAGGATCTCGGTCACGCCCGCCCGCTTCAGCACGTCGATATTGGCGCGATAGTTCAGCGCCGAGGGCGGCATGCGGTGGCCGCGGCCGTGGCGGGGCAGGAAGACGCAGCGCACGCCGTCGAGCCGGCCGAAGAGCAGCTCGTCGGAGGGTTCGCCCCAGGGGCTGTCCACCCGGCGCCACGCGCGCTCCTCCAGCCCGTCGATGTCGTAGAGGCCGGAGCCGCCGATCAGGCCGATGACGGGTTCGATGATGTCGGTCATGGAATGCTTCCCTGCGACGAGGAAAGGGCCGCCACCGGAGTCCGGCTCCGGCGGCGGCCCTTCATGCGGAGGGCGGCGGGGTGCCGCCCCGCCTCAGTGGACCCTGGCCCAGATCTTCCGCTTCACCGCATAGGTCAGGCCGCCGAGGATGACCAGGAAGAGGATGATCCGCACGCCCATGGCGCGGCGGGTCTCCAGCTCCGGCTCGGCCGCCCAGGCGAGGAAGGCCGAGACATCGGTCGCCATGCGGTCCACCGTGGCGGTGGTCCCATCGGCGTACTGCACCTGGCCGTCGCTGCTGATCGGCGGCGCCATGGCGATCTGATGGCCGGGGAAGTACTTGTTGTAGTGCATCCCCTCCATGACCGTGACGCCCTCCGGCGGGGCCTCGTAGCCCATCAGCAGGGCATGCACGTAGTCGGCGCCGCCCGGGCGGGCCTTGGTCATCAGCGACAGGTCGGGGGGCAGCGCCCCGTTGTTGGCCGCGCGCGCCGCCGCGTCATTGGCGAAGGGGCGGCGGAAGCGGTCCGAGGCGCGGCCGGGGCGCTCGAACATCTCGCCATCGTCGTTCGGCCCGTCGGGGATCTGGTAGCCCGCGGCCACGGCGGCGACCTCGGCCTCGGAGAGGCCGATCTCGCGCAGGTTGCGGTAGGCCACCAGGTGCATGGCGTGGCAGGCCGAGCAGACTTCCTTATAGACCTGGAAGCCGCGCTGCAGCTCGCCGCGGTCGAAGGTGCCGAAGAGGCCGTCGAAGGAGAACTTGGTGTCCGGGACGGCGACCCCCTCGGCGGCCCGCGCCGCCGGGGCGGCGCCGAGGGCAAGCGGGAGGGCCAGGGTGGCCGCCAGGGTGACGGCCTTGGCGGCGGCCTTCAGGGAACGCAGGGCCATCACGCCTTCTCCATCGGCTGGGCGGTCGCGGCGCCGGGCAGCGGCCCACCGCCCCGCAGCACGGGTCGGGCGATGCTCTCGGGCAGCGGCAGGGGCCGCTCGATCTTGGCGAGCAGCGGCAGGATCACCAGGAAGTAGCCGAAGTAGTAGGCGGTCGCGAAGCGGCTGACGGTGACGTAGGGCTCTTCGGCCGGCATGCCGCCGCAGTACATCAGGACGAAGAAATTCACCGTCCAGAGCAGGAACAGCCACTTGGCGATCGGGCGGAAGCGCATCGAGCGCACCGGCGAGCGGTCCAGCCAGGGCAGCACGAAGAGGATGGCGATCGAGCCGAACATCATCAGCACGCCGCCCAGCTTGTTCGGCACCGCGCGCAGGATGGCGTAGAAGGGCAGGAAGTACCATTCCGGCACGATATGCGCGGGCGTCGAGAGCGGGTTGGCCGGGATGTAGTTGTCCGGATGGCCCAGGTAGTTCGGCGTGAAGAAGACGAGGAAGGCGAAGACGATCAGGTAGACGACGATCCCGACGCTGTCCTTGATCGTGTAGTAGGGGTGGAAGGGCAGCGTGTCCTGCGGGCCCTTGGGCTCGATGCCCAGCGGGTTGTTGGACCCCGTGATGTGCAGCGCCGCGACATGCAGGAAGACCACGCCCGCGATCACGAAGGGCAGCAGGTAGTGCAGGCTGAAGAAGCGGTTCAGCGTGGGGTTGTCCACGGAGAAGCCGCCCCAGAGCAGCGTCACGATGCTGTCGCCGACCAGCGGGATGGCGCTGAACAGGTTGGTGATGACGGTGGCGCCCCAGAAGGACATCTGGCCCCAGGGCAGCACGTAGCCCATGAAGGCGGTGGCCATCATCAGCAGGAAGATGACGACGCCGAGGATCCAGAGCAGCTCGCGCGGCGCCTTGTAGGAGCCGTAGTACATGCCGCGCCAGACGTGCACGAGGACCACGATGAAGAACATCGAGGCGCCGTTCATGTGCACGTAGCGGATCAGCCAGCCGTAGTTCACGTCGCGCATGATGCGCTCGACGCTGTCGAAGGCGAGCGAGGTGTGCGCCGTGTAGTTCATCGCCAGGAAGATGCCGGTGGCGATCATGATCATCAGGTTGATCATGGCCAGCGCGCCGAAATTCCAGAAGTAGTTGAAATTCCGCGGAGTCGGGAAGGTCCCGTACTCCTTCTGCATCATGGTGAAGACCGGCATGCGCTGGTCGATCCAGCGCACCACCGGGTTGGTGAAGCTGCTCTCGTGAAGGCCGGATGCCATGGGGTGCGGTCCTCAGCCGATGCGGATCTGGGTGTCGGACGTGAACTCGTAATCCGGCACGGCCAGGTTCAGGGGCGCCGGGCCGCGGCGGATGCGGCCGGAGGTGTCGTAGTGGCTGCCGTGGCAGGGGCAGAACCAGCCGCCGAATTCACCGCGCGGATCGGTCGATTTCTGCCCCAGCGGCACGCAGCCGAGGTGGGTGCAGACGCCGACCACCACCAGCCACGGGCGGCGGTGGACGCGGGCATCGTCGGTCTGCGGGTCGCGCAGGTCGGAGAGCGGCACGCCCTCGGCCTCCTGGATCTCCGCCCCCGTGCGGTGGCGCACGAAGACCGGCTTGCCGCGCCACATGACGGTGACCGCCTGGCCCTCGGCGATATGGTCGAGCTGCACATCGGTGCTCGCCAGGGCCAGCACGTCCTTCGCCGGGTTCATCGAGGCGATGAAGGGCCAGACCACGGCGCCGACGCCGACCGCCGCGAAGGAGCCGGCCACCAGTTTCAGGAAATCCCGCTTCGTCCCTTCGGCCGCGTGCGGATCATCCCCAGGGGAGCCGCCCCCATGGGAGCCGCCCATCGCGGGGGAGCTGCTCGGCGCAAGCGTATCGGCCATCCCTCTTTCCGTCCCTCCTGGCGGCACCCCGAAACCTGGCAGGCTGGGCGCCGCTGAACCCCTTTCCGCGCACAAGCGGAGGCGCCGGGGCAAGCGCGTCACCGCGCTGCTGCCATGCGCCATGGCCATATAAAGGCAGGGTATGCGGGGTGGCAATCGCCCCTGGCGCCGCACGCCCCGGCCGAAGCCCGCCTTTCTGCGCGTTGCGGCGCCGACGGCATCGCGGTAGCGCAGCGCGGGCGGGGCGTCCTCGCCGTCGCAGAGGAGGCCGTGACCGCCATGACCCAGTCCCCCGAGACCGACCGCCATCCCCTCGCCGCCCCCGCCGCGGCCTGGTTCGAATCGCTGCGCGACCGCCTCTGCGCCGCCTTCGAGGCGATCGAGGACGAGCTGGCCTCCGGGCCGCAGGCCGGCCTCCCCGCCGGGCGCTTCGCCCGCACGCCCTGGCGGCGCGAGGGCGGCGGCGGGGGCGTGATGGCGGTGATGCGCGGCCGAGTCTTCGAGAAGGTGGGGGTCAATGTCTCCACCGTCTGGGGCGAGTTCAGCCCCGAGTTCCGCCGCCAGATCCCGGGCGCGGAGGAGGATCCGCGCTTCCTGGCCACCGGCGTCTCGCTGGTCGCCCACATGCGCTCCCCGCGCGTGCCGGCGGCGCATATGAATACCCGCTTCATCACCACCACCCGCCCCTGGTTCGGCGGCGGGGGCGACCTGACGCCGATGCGCCTCGACGCGCCCGAATCGCAGGCCGACGCCGCCACCTTCCACGCCGCCTACCGCGCCGCCTGCGACCGGCACGACCCGGCCTACTACCCGCGCTTCAAGCAATGGTGCGACGAGTACTTCTTCCTGCCGCACCGGGGCGAGCCGCGCGGCGCGGGCGGCATCTTCTACGACTGGCTCGGCCGCGACGAGGCCGACGAGGCCCGCCTGCCGGACCACTTCGCCTTCACCCGCGACGTCGGCGAGGCCTTCCTCGCCGCCTATCCCGCCATCGTCCGCCGCCGCATGCACGAGCCCTGGACCGAGGCCGAGCGCGAGCACCAGCTGGTCCGCCGCGGGCGCTATGTCGAGTTCAACCTGCTGCAGGACCGCGGCACCCTGTTCGGGTTGCGGACCGGCGGCAATGTCGAGGCGATCCTGATGTCCATGCCGCCCGAGGTGCGCTGGCCCTGACGGGCCGGCGCCGCAAGGCCTCGCGCGACGCCGGGCCTTGCGCCCGGGCCCTGAAAGAACATATCAAGAACTATCCTTCAGGGCTTTTCCCATGGACCTCCGCGCCAAGCTGGCGGTGCTGGCCGATGCCGCCAAGTACGACGCCTCCTGCGCCTCCTCCGGCACCGAGAAGCGCGATTCGCGCCAGGGCGGCCTCGGCAGCACCGAGGGCATGGGCATCTGCCACGCCTATGCGCCGGACGGGCGCTGCATCTCCCTGCTCAAGGTGCTGCTGACCAATGCCTGCGTCTTCGACTGCGCCTATTGCATCAACCGCGCCTCCGCCCCGGTCCGCCGCGCCCGCTTCACCGTGGAGGAGCTGGTCCGGCTGACCCTGGCCTTCTACCGCCGCAACTACATCGAGGGGCTGTTCCTCTCCTCCGGCATCATTCGCAGCCCCGACTACACCATGGAGCAGATCGTCCGCGTGGCGCGCGCGCTGCGCCAGGAGCATGGCTTCAAGGGCTACATCCATCTCAAGACCATCCCCGAGGCGGCGCCGGAACTGCTGGCCGAGGCCGGGCTGCTGGCCGACCGCCTGTCGATCAATGTCGAGCTGCCGCAGGCCGCCAGCCTGCGTGCCCTGGCGCCCGAGAAGGACATGCCGGTGATCGAGGGCGCCATGGCCGAACTCTCCACCCGGATCGCGACGGCCGGCGCCGAGCGGCGCGAGGCCCGCCGCGCCCTGCCGCCGCGCTTCGCCCCGGCCGGGCAGTCGACGCAGATGATCGTCGGCGCCGATGCCAGCACCGACGGCCAGGTGCTGGACGCCAGCGACGGGCTCTACAGCCGCTTCGGCCTGAAGCGGGTCTATTATTCCGGCTACTCGCCGATTCCCGCCGCCTCGGCCGCCCTGCCCCCGGCGCCGCCGCCGCTGTTGCGCGAGCACCGGCTCTACCAGGCCGACTGGCTGATGCGCTTCTACGGCTTCCGGCCGAGCGAGATCCTGGCCGGCGGCGAGGCCGGCATGCTCGACCTCGAGATCGACCCGAAGCTGGCCTGGGCGCTGAAGCACCGCGCCGGCTTCCCCCTCGACCTCAACCGCGCCTCGCGCGCGGCGCTGCTGCGCGTGCCCGGCCTCGGCGCCCGCACGGTGGAACGGGTGCTCGAGGCACGGCGGCACGGGCGGGTGAAGCTCGCCGACCTCGCCCGGCTGCGCGTGCCGCTGCGCAAGGTGGCGCCCTTCCTGACCGCGCCCGACCACCGGCCGCCGCCGGGACAGATCGATTCCGCCGGGCTCCGGCGGCAGTTGCAGCCGGGAAGCGCCTTCGCCCGGGCGGCACGGCCGGAGCAGCTCGCCCTTGGCCTGTAGTATCCGCCTCGCCGGCCCGGCCGATTTCGACGGCTGGCGCGCCGCCGCGCGCGGCCTGCTCGCCGCCGGCATCGCCCCCGAGGCGGTCTCCTGGCCCGGGCAGGACGGGGCCGCCGGCCTGTTCGACGGCGCCGCGCCCGACCTGCCGCGCGACGCCCCCTCCCCCGCCGTGCCGCGCGACTTCCTGGTCCAGGCTGAGCTGGCCATCCGGCACAGCGACCCGGAACGCTTCGCCCTGCTCTATGGCCTGCTCTGGGATGCCCGCCGCCGCCCCGGCCTGTTGCGTACGCCGACCGAGGCGCGCATGGCCCGCCTCGCCGCCATGGCGCGGGCGGTGCGGCGGGACGCGCACAAGATGCACGCCTTCCTGCGCTTCCGCGAGGTGGAGACGCCGGACGGGGTGCGCTCGGTCGCGTGGTTCGAGCCGGAGCATCATATCGTGGAGGCCGAGGCGGGGTTCTTCGAGCGCCGCTTCGCCGCCCTGCGCTGGTCGATCCTGACGCCGCGCCGCTGCGCCCACTGGGACGGCGCCGTCACCACCTTCACCGCCGGCGCGCGCCGCGCCGAGGCCCCCGCCGCCGATGCCGCCGAGGATCTCTGGCGCACCTACTTCGCCAGCATCTTCAATCCGGCCCGGCTGAAGCCCGAGGCGATGCGCGCCGAGATGCCGAAGAAGTACTGGCGCAACCTGCCCGAGGCCACGGTGATCCCCGAGCTGCTGCGTGGCGCCGAGGGGCGCGAGCGGGCCATGCTGGGCCAGGCGATCGCGGCGCCGGGGCGGCGGCAGAGGCGGCGGCCCTCCGGGGCGGGCACCGCCGGCTGAGGGCGCCCTCTCCGGCCGCCATCACCCGGAGGGCAGCCAGACCCTGAAGGTCGCGCCCTCGCCCTCCTGGCTTTCGATCAGCAGCTGGCCGCGATGGCGGTTGACGATGTGCTTGACGATGGCGAGGCCGAGGCCGGTGCCGCCGGCGCTGCGCGAACGCGCCTTGTCCACCCGGTAGAAGCGCTCCGTCAGCCGCGGGATGTGCTCGCGCGCGATGCCGGGCCCGTCATCGGTCACGCTGAGCAGCGCACCGGGCCGTGGCGCCTCGGCGCGGCTGACCGCCAGGGTGATGTGGCAGGCCTGCCCGCCATGCTTCACCGCGTTCTCCAGCAGGTTGCGCAGCACCTGGGCGAGCTGCCCGGCATCGGCCGGCGCCGCCTCCACCGTCTCGTCGAGATCGAGCCGCAACGTGACCGCCCGGCTGTCCAGGATCGGCGCCATGGCCTCGGTCTCGGCCCGCGCCAGGGCGGCGAGCGCGACGCGGCCGGTGGGCGCCTGGTGCTCGGCCAGCTCGATGCGCGAGAGGCCGAGCAGGTCCTCGATCAGCCGCCGCATCCGTTCCGACTGCTCGGCCATGATGCCGAGGAAGCGCGCCTGCGCCTCCGGATCGTCCTTCGCCGGCCCGCGCAGCGTCTCGATGAAGCCCATCAGGCTGGCCAGCGGGGTGCGCAATTCGTGGCTGGCATTGGCCACGAAATCGGCGCGCATCCGTTCCACCGCGCGCTCCCGCGTGCGGTCGGCCAGCAGCACCACCAGCCGCCCGCCATCGATCAGCGGCGGATCGAGCGGGATGACCTGCACGGCCAGCTCGCGCGGCACCGGCACGGGCAGGGTGATGTCCGTGCTCTGCCCTTCCCCCTCGGCCAGGGCACGGTCCACCGCCCCCGCCAGCTTCGGGTGGCGCAGCAGCGCGGCGGCATCGCCCGCCAGCGGCCCCGATTCGGCGGCCGGCGCGGCGAAGAGGGCGCGCGCCGCCGCGTTGGCGCGCAGCGGCGCGCGGTCGGCGCCCAGCACCAGCAAGGGGTCCGGCAGGCTTTCCAGAATGGCGGCGTCGCTGCGGCGCAGCCGCTCGACCATCGCCTGCCGCTCGGCGAGGTGGCCGATCAGCCGCGTCACGCCCTCGGACACCTCGGAGAGAATCGGGATGGCGAGGCCCCGGTGGCTGGCCTCGGCCTCGCTTCGCGGCGCCGGCATTCCGCCCTCCGCCGCATGGCGCAGGGACCGCGCCAGGCGCGACAGGTCACGCAGCCAGAACCAGGACAGCAGCAGCGCCGCGGCGGCGGTCAGCGCGAGGCAGAACAGCACCACGTCCGCCTCGGCCTGCCCGCTCAGCCCGAGCAGGGCGAGGAGCAGCAGCGGCACGCCGCCGATCAGCCCTGCCGAGCCCAGCCAGCGGCCGGGCGACAGCCTCTCCTCCTCCATGCGCATCCCCCTCGGTGGCGGGGCGGCATTGTCCGGCAGGATGGCCGCCCTGTCGATGCGCCGGCGCCGTGCCCCGATCCGGTCAGGCCCGGCTCCGGCGGGGGCTCAGTAACCGGCGCTGCCGGGCAGCTCGGCCGGGGCCACCACGCCGGGCGGGCTGCCCGGGGCGATCGAATACACCGCCAGCGCCCGCTGCACCTGCCCACCGGGATTGAGCCGCAGCGCGCCGTCGGCGCCGAGCACCACCTCGCCCAGCGGGATCTGCGGCGCCGCACCGGCATCCGTCTGAGCGCCGCGCAGGGCGCGGGCGGCCAGGGCGGCGGCGTCGTAGGCGGCGCCGGCAATGCGCGCCGGGCGCTCTCCGAAGGCCGCCTGATAGCGGTTGTCGAAGGCGCCCCGCGCCGCCGGGTCGGGGCCGGGGAACCAGGCGCCGGCCAGGGCGGGCTCCTGGCCCAGGCTCTCGTCGCTGATCCAGAGGGCATGGCCGGCGAGGCGCAGCGGCGGCATGGCGACACCCGCGGCGGCGAGCCCGGCCGCCATCTCCCGCGCCCGCGCCCCGCTCTCGCCCAGGATCAGCACCTCCGCGCGGCTGCCGGCCTCGGCCTCGGCGTCGGGGGTGGCGCCGATGCGCCGCGCCACGTCGGCGGCC